>CAZXKG010000054.1:0-17246 GCA_964641695.1 uncultured Conexibacter sp. | reverse complement strand
CTCTGCTTCCCGGGGATCTTCCGCGGCGCGCTCGACGCCGGCGCCCCCCAGATCACCGAGGAGATGAAGCTGGCGGCCGCCAAGGGCATCGCCGCCGTCGTCACCGACGGGGACCTGAACGAGGACTACATCATCCCCAGCGTCTTCAACCGCGACGTGGCGCCCGCCGTCGCCGCGACCGTCGTCGAGGAGGCCCGTCGCGCGGGGATCGCGCGGATCAACGACGAGACGGGCACCTTCAACACGATCCCCTGAGCGGCGATCGTCAGCGCGATCGGGCCGTTGGCGGGCCGCGGTCGCGCGAGCTTCACCCGGGGGGCGTCGGCCCGGCCTCCAGGACCTCCCGGAGGAAGCGCAGCGCCTCCTCGCGGTGAGAGGCGAGCTCCTCGACGAGCCGCCCGCCGTCGCCGGATCCGACCGCCGCCAGGATCCGCTCGTGCGCCTCGAGCGACCGCTGGCGCTCGTGCGCGGAGTTGTAGTAGAGCGCGCGGTAGGCCTCGGTCAGATCCCAGAGCTGGCCGACGACCTTCAGCCATCTCGGCTGCCCGGAGGCGGCGAGCAGGGCGAAGTGGAACCGCCGGTTCGCGGTCAGCTCGGCGGAGACGTCGCCGGCCGCCGCGGCGGCCTCGCAAGCGGCGGCCGCCTCGCGCATCGCCGTCTCCGCGGCGGGGTCGAGGCGATCGATGGCGCGCGCCGCCATCTCGTTCTCGATCACCGCCCGCAACGCGTAGATCTCCTCGAGGTCGGCGACCGAGAGCTCGGCGACGAAGTACCCGCGACGCGGGAAGTAGCGAACCTGACCCTCCTGGGCCAGGGCGGCCAGCGCTTCGCGCACGGCGGTCACGCTGACCCCGAGCTCGGCGGCCAGGATCTCCTGCAGGACCCGCTGCCCGGGGCGCAGGCGCCCCTCGACGATCGCCTCGCGGAGGCCGGCGAGGGCATGCGACGCCGTCGTCTGCGGAGCCACGCGCATCGACCCGGCTCCGGTCTCGGCGATCCGCGGGCTCATCGGAAGGCGGCGATGCCGGTCAGCTCCTGGCCGACGACGAGCGCGTGCACGTCGGCCGTGCCCTCGTAGGTGACCACCGACTCGAGGTTGTTCATGTGGCGCATCACCGGGTACTCGAGCGTGATGCCGTTCGCGCCGAGCACCTGGCGGGCGGAGCGGGCCACTTCCAGCGCCGCATCGACGTTCGCCAGCTTGCCGAGGCTGACGTGCTGTGGGCGCAGGAGCCCGTCGTCCTTGAGCCGCCCCAGCTGCGTGGCGAGCAGTGCCGCCCGGTTCACCTCGACCGCCATCGTCGCGAGCTTCTGCTGCTGGATCTGGAACGACCCGATCGGCTTGTCGAACTGCGTGCGCTCGCGGCTGTAGTCGAGCGCCGCCAGAAAGCACGAGCGGGCCGCGCCCGCGGCGCCCCAGACGATCCCGTAGCGGGCCTCGTTCAGGCAGGCGAGCGGGCCGCGGAGGGAGCTCACCTCCGGCAGCGCCGCGTCGGCGGGAAGGCGAACGTCGTCGAGCAGCAGCTCCGAGGTCACCGAAGCTCGCAGCGAGAGCTTGTGATGGATGTCCTGGGTCGTGAACCCGGGCGTCCCGGCAGGCACGAGGAAGCCACGGACCCCCTCGTCGGTCTGCGCCCAGACCACCGCGACGTCGGCGATCGATCCGCTCGTGATCCACATCTTCTGGCCGTGCAGCACCCAGTCCTCGCCGTCGCGGCGGGCGCGGGTCCGCATCGAGCCGGGATCGGAGCCGGAGTCGGGCTCGGTCAGGCCGAAGCAGCCGATCAGCTCACCGGCCGCCATCCCCGGCAGCCAGCGTTGCTTCTGCTCCTCCGAGCCCCAGCGGTGGATCGCGTACATCGCCAGCGAGCCCTGGACGGAGACCATGCTGCGCAGGCCGCTGTCGCCCGCTTCCAGCTCCATGCAGGCGAGCCCGTAGGCGGTGGCGGAGGCCCCGGCGCAGCCGTAGCCTTCGAGATGCATGCCGAGGAGACCGAGCTTGCCGAGCTCCGGGAAGAGCTCGCGCGGAGCGTAGCCCTGCTCGAACCACTCGCCCACGGACGGGACGATCCGATCCTCGACGAAGGCGCGGACGGTGTCCCGGATCAGGCGCAGCTCGTCGTCCAGGTAGGCGTCGAGCTGGAGGAAGTCGTTCGGCTTGATCTCGGCTGGCACGGTTCTGGATCTCCATCTTCTTCGAATTTCGAATTTCGAGTACCGTACCAGCGCATGGAGGCCCCCGTCGGCCCGCTGGCCGGAATCAAGATCGCCGATTTCTCTCGGATCCTGGCCGGTCCGTTCGCCTCGATGCAACTCGCCGACCTCGGCGCGGAGGTGACCAAGGTGGAGCGACCCGGAGCCGGCGACGACACCCGCAGCTGGAGCCCGCCCGCCGACGATCGCGGCGAGGCGACCTACTTCCAGGCGGTCAACCGGAACAAGAGCAGCGTCGCGATCGAGCTGACGAGCGCGGCCGGCCTCGCCGAGGCGCTCGAGCTGGTCGACGCATCCGACGTCCTCATCGAGAACTTCCGGCCGGGGGTCATGGACCGTCTCGGCCTCGGCTACGACGACGTGCGCGAGCGCAACCCGGACCTCGTCTACTGCTCGATCACCGGGTTCGGCCGTGGCGCCGGCGCGATGCTTCCCGCCTACGACCTGCTGCTGCAGGCGGTCGGTGGCCTGATGAGCATCACCGGTGAGCCCGACCGCCCGCCGCAGAAGGTCGGAGTCGCCCTGGTCGACGTCCTCGCGGGCCTCTACGCGACGGTGGGCATCCAGGCGGCCCTGCGACACCGCGAAGCCGGCGGCGGCGGGCAGCGCGTCGAGGTCAGCCTGCTCGAGGCCCTGCTCGGGTCGCTCGCCAACGAGGCGTCGGGGTTCACCCTCGCCGGGGTCGTCCCCGAGAGGATGGGCAACGCCCACCCCAGCATCGCGCCCTACGACCTCTACGCGACGGCTGCGGGCGAGATCTGCCTCGCCGTCGGCAACGACCGTCAGTTCGCGGCCCTCTGCGAGGTGCTCGGCGCACCCGAGCTGGCCACCGACGAGCGCTTCCGCGGCAACGCCGAGCGCGTCGGCAACCGGGAGACGCTGCGGGCGGAGCTCGAGCGCCGTCTGGCGACGGCACCCGCGCACGAGTGGGCGGAGCGGCTGACGGCCGCGCGCGTTCCCGCCGGCACCGTCAACGACATCGCCGCAGCGTTCGCGCTGGCCGAGCGCATCGGGCTGGACCCGATCGTCGAGATCGACCGGGAGGACGGCACCGCGGCGGCGCTGAGCCGCAACCCGATCCGCCTCTCGGAGACCCCGGCGACCTACCGGCTCCCCCCTCCGTCCCTTCCCGGCTGAGCGCCGGCCTCGACCGGCGACACCCGCCCGAGCCTACGGGCCGTCGTCGCCAGGCCCTTCGCCACGCCCTGAGCCAGCTCCTCGAGCTCCTGCTCACTGCAGATCAGCGGCGGCGAGACGGCGATGCCCGCGCCGAGCGGTCGCACCAGAACCCCGGCCTCGCGGCAGTCGAGCGGCCACATCGTCGCGGCCGCCGGCTCCTCCGCCAACAGGTCGGCGGCGAGGTCGACGCCCGCCATCAGCCCGGTCCCGGCTCTGATCTCGCCGATCAGCGGGTTGCCGCCCAGCGCTTCGCTCAAGCGGCCGGCGAGCACGCCTTCGAGCTCCCTGCCCCGCGGGATCAGATCCTCGCGCTCGTAGATGTCGAGCGACGCGTTCGCGGCCGCGCAGCAAGTCGGGTGGCCGGCGTAGGTGACCCCGTGCTTGAAGGAGGCGGCGCCGCCACTCGCGCCGTCGGCGAAGAAGGGCTCGGCGACGCGATCGGAGACGATCAACGCTCCGAGCGGAAGCGTGCCGCCGGTCAGCCCCTTGGCCAAGATGATCATGTCCGGCCGGACGTCCCAGCGATCGATCCCCAGCCAGGTCCCAAGGCGTCCGAACCCGCAGATCACGCAGTCGGCGACGAAGAGCACCCCGTGGCGGCGGCAGATCTCGGCGACGGCCTCGATGTAGCCCTCGACCGGCGGCCTGACGCCCCCGGCCCCGATCACGGGCTCGCAGAAGAAGGCCGCGACCCGATCGGGGCCGACGCGCTCGATCTCGGCCTCGAGCGCGGCGGCGTCGTCGTGGGCGACGCGCGAGACCGAGCCGACCAGCTCACCGAAGCCGACCCGGTTCGCCTCGATGCCACCGACGCCGGTTCCGATCCCGTGCGTGCCGTGGTAGCCGTAGGTGCGGCCGATCAGGTGGGCTCGCTGCGGGCTTCCACTCTCGGCGTGGAACTTCCGGGCCAGCTTGGCGGCGGTCTCGACCATGTCGCCGCCCCCCGAGCCGAGGAAGACCTTCGCCGAGGCGCCGCACGTGCCGCTCGCGAGCTCGGCGAGCCGCGCGGCGAGCCGCTCCGCGGGAGGGTTGCTGTAGTCGCCGAACAGGGAGAAGGCGTCGAGCCGCTCGAGCTGCTCCGCCACGGCGCTCGCGATCTCGGGCCGGCCATGGCCGAAGTTGGAGTACCAGAGGCCGGCCGTGGCGTCGAGGTAGCTGCGGCCCTCGACGTCCCAGACCCTCACCCCTTCGGCACGGTCGATGACCAGGGGCCCCGAAGGGCCCCCGGCCGCTGCCCGGAACGGATTCCAAAGCGCCGTGTCGGTCATCGTCCTCACGCAGCGCCGAGCTGGGTCAGCACCGTCCCGATGTCGTAGTAGTGCTTGGATCCCTGCTGCATCCCGTCGCGGACGACGGCCACCGTGCAGTAGGGGAACTCGAGCCGGTTCCCGCTGGCGGGGACGGTCTCCTCGGGGAGGACGAGATCACCGTCGTGGGTCCCCTTCCAGAGCGCCTCGACCACCAGGAACTCGTCCTTCTCGATGATCTGCAGGAACTCGCTGTGCGAATCCGAGCAGGCATTGGCCCAGCGCTCGAACTCCGCAAGCAGCCCGTCCGGCCCCTTCCACACCTCGCCCGTCGGGACCTCGAGCACTTCGCAATCGGGCGCGATCAGCGCACGAGCCGTATCCCAGTCTCGATCCCCGTAGCAGCGCAACACGGTGATTGCGGGGTTCTCCTTGGCTGACATTCGTATTCCTTCCTTCTTCCCCCGCGTGGTCGCGGTTCGTCGCGAACCGTCCGTAATGGCGACCCGGCGGCCGACGCCGGATGGCGCCGGCCGGCCGCGTCGCCGCCTGCATCAGTGTGGTTCGAGATCGGCGGACCAGTACTTGGCGTCCAGGCCTCGCCTCTCCTCCTCCTCGTCCAGTCGAATTCCCCAGAGCCTCTCGTAGACGCCGAGGACGACCAGGGTCATGACCGCCGTGATCGCCGCCGACACCGCGAGGCCCACGAGCTGCATCCAGGGCGTGATCTCAGCGCCCTGGAAGGCGAACTTGCCCTCGGTGATGTCGAAGTAGCCGCCCATCAGCGTGTGCCACTCGGTGAAGCCGCCGACGATCACGCCGAACACGGCCGGCGCCAGGACCAGCGGCACCAGCTTCTCCTCGTCGATCCGCAGGCGGTCCATCGCCTTGAGCGCAAGCAGGCTCGCCACCGGGGCGAAGAAGCAGACGACGGCCATGGTCAGCGGCGTCGCCACGTCCATGAAGCTCGAACCGGCGACGTAGCCGATGAACGGTCCGGCGATCGCGAAGTACGACGTCTTCAGTCGGTACGAGAGCAGAACGCCGCAGAGCCCGGCGGCGAACATCGCCATGTACAGGTTGATCACCACGTGCGCGAAGCCGGAGGTGGTCATCGAGATCCCGAAGAACCCGAACTCGGGGATCGTGTAACCGCCGCCGAGCGCGAAGAACGGCAGCGCGGCGAGCACGAGGAGGACGCCGACCGCGACCAACGGCAGGTTGGTCGGCCCCGGTTCATCGCCGGGCGTCGCACCTCCGAAGCGCCCGATCCTCGGACCGACCCGCCAGGCGATCAGCAGGCCCATCACACCCAGAGGGGCGTAGACGACCAGGCCGCCGATGTGGTCATGTACTCCCTCGCTCGACAGGGGACCGGTCGAGCCCCACATCAGGTAAGTGAGAATCGGCAGTAGGAACGCGCCGGAGAAGAAGGCCAGCGCGAACACCGGTCCGGCCTTCATCCGCTCGACTCCGGCGGTATGGATCACGGCGCCGAGGAAGAACGCGAAAGCGACGAAGAAGACGAAGAACATCTGGAAGCTGTCCACCGCCGGGAACACCGCCGGGTCGACGTTCTGCGGCAACGCGCCGAGCAGGTCTCCACCGACCCACCAGTCTCCGATCGCCTCCTTCAGCGGCTGCGGGACGCCCAGCGCCTCGTAGAACTGCCACATCCAGACCGCATACCCGATCGGGATGAAAGCCACGGCGCAGATCACACCGGCGGCGATCTTCTGCGTCACGGTGTCGATCGCGTTCTTGGGCCTGGTCAGGCCGATGTCGAGAAGGGTCACCCCGACGACGGCGAGCATGACCGCCGCGCAACCCAACACGTAGATCAGGTCAGGCGTGATCACATTGAGATCAACTTGTTCCGTATACATCACCTCTCCTTTATCCCCTGGTCTCTCTCTCCCACCGCACCACAGAGATGTGGATGCAGCTCCTTCGTAAACACCTGATCGCTTGCGCAGGACGACGTACGCCGGCCGTCTCCTACGTCGCCTTCTCCCCTGGCAGCTCCGCAAACGGGAAGTCCGAGTACCAGAGCTCCCCCTCCGACTCGGCCGCCGTGGTCGCGATCCTGATCCGGCCGGAATCGAGCGCCTCACGCACGACGTCGGCGCCCGCGGACGAGCTCGCGGCGATGCGCTCGACATCCTGTCTCGAGGTGCCGACGAGGACGAACCTCAACCCGTCGAACTCGGCGAGCACCCCGGACGACGCGAGGTAGGAGATCAGCCGCTCCCCCGTCCAGACCGACGAGCTCAGGCCGAGACGATGCACGACCGGCAGGCCGGAGTCCTGCACCGCGCGCCAGATCGGCTTGAAGTCGCGGCTGTCGGGACCGACCCGGACCGGCAGGTAGATGGCGAGGCCCGCGAAGGCCTTCTCCGCAGCCAGATCCTGAGCCTCGCGAGCCGCCCACTCCGCCTCGTTGCCGTGCAGCAGGCCGATCGCCTGCAGCCGGTCCGTGTCCTCGCCGCAGTAGCGCAGCATGTACTCGTTGTGGGAGGCGAACAGCCCCGCGGCGAGGTTGCTCGGCAGCTTCGCGGCGTTGAACATCGGGACCGCCGGGCCCATCACCTGCCGGTCCACCCCGCATCGTTCGAGCAGCGCGACCCGCAGGTCGGGACGATCCTGCAGCAGCCCGCTCGGAAGCTCCCGACCCCTGGTGGTGGCGACCGGCGTGGCCGCGGCCCGGATCGATCCGTTCGTGGCTGCGGCCGGCCACCCCCCGGGCAGCGTCAGGTACGCATCCTCCCAGTCGCCGACGAGCGGGATCGGCGCGACCAGATCGAGGCCCTCCTCGATGCCCGGCCACGAGCCGCGCAGGGCGGGAGCGCTCGTCTCGTAGATCAGCTCGAGCGCCGGGGAGGCGAACGAGTACCAGTCGGTCCGTCCCACCCCCTCCCGATCAGAACCGGAGGTCATCGCTGCCTCCCGGATTCACCGCGGCCTCGTTACGACGCCCGACCGTTGCCGTTCGCTGTGCCGTTGCGCTTCAGCCCGTAGGCATGCTCCGCCACCCAGACGTCGAACATGTGGGCGAGACCCTCGTGGACGCTGAAGCGCCCCGGAGCAGCCAGCCTCGAGTGCAGGCCGATCTGCTGCTGCAGGGCGATCTTGTTGTCCTCGTCGACGAAGGCCTCGGTGTTCCGCGCGTACGCGCCCGCCTTCTCGACGGCGGCCGGATCGCCGGCGAAGTACGCCTCCGCGTCCTCGCGATGCAACAGCAGCCTGATTCGCAGGTCGAGACGATCGGGGCCGACCGGGTTCATCATGTACACGAGGGTCGAGTCGACCGCGTTGAGGATCCCGAAGTTGGGGTACATGAGCGCGATCGGCATCCCGTCGAACTCGGGGTCGAGATCGCGAGTGGCCGGGGCGACCGTGAACTCGGGCTCGCCGCTGTCGCTCATGCTCAACCCCGGGAACTGCCCGACCATCACGATCCACGGCTGCTCGCTCAGGTCGACGAACTCCTTCCAGCCCTTCATCGGGGCGACCGGCTGGAAGGTGTCGGCGTGCACCCACGGTACGTGGTACTCCTCGATGTAGTTCTCGGCGTACACCTTCCAGTTGCAGGCGAGGTCGTACCGCCAGGTGTGGGTGGTCACCTGACCGGACAGCCCGTACTTGTCGAGGCCGTACTTGGTGGTCTCGCTGACCTGATCGGCGTAGGGCTGGGCGTCGTGATCGAAGTTGATCATGATCATCCCCTCCCAGATCTCGGTCTTCACACCGTGCAGGGGGTAATCGGCCTTGTCGAAGTTCTTGTTGTACTTGAAGTCGGGAACCCCACGCAGCTCACCACCCAGCGCGTACATCCACCCGTGATAAGGGCAGCGGAAGGTCTTCGCGTTGCCCTTCTCCTCGCTGACCAGCGTGCAGCCGCGATGCCGGCAGACGTTCAGGTGAGTATGGATCTCGCCGTCGGCGTCGCGGACGACGATGATCGACTCGCCGACCAGCTCGTCGCGGAAGAAGTCGCCGGGGTTGGGGACGTCCTCGACGCGGCCGACGCAGAGCCACTCCTTCATGAAGATCTTCTCGACCTCGCGGTCGTAGAGCTCCTGGGAGTGGTAGGCCTCGGGAGGCATGGTGGCCGCCTCGAGGACGGGCCGGTCCATCTCCTCCAGCTCCTGGATGAACTTCTCGCTGCTGATGGTGCTTGGCTCCATTGGTCTCTCCTCCGTAGTCAGGTGTGGTCTCTACATCCGTGGCTGTCGTCTGCCGGTAACGCCCGCATCTCCTCAGTCGGACTTGACGGTTGCGGCGAGCGACTCGAGCAGGATCCGGATCCCGAGCCCGGCGGTCTTGCTGGTCGCGTCGAGGCTCGGCGCGACCTCGACGACGTCCACGCCGGCCAGGCCCCTCGCCCCGATCCCCCTGACCAGCTCGATCGCCTCGCGAGCGGTCAGGCCGCCGGGAGTCGGCACGCAGGTTCCCGGCGCGTAGGCGGCATCGAGAGCATCGATGTCGAAGCTCAGGTAGACGCCTTCCTCCCCGCCGGCGATCTCCAGAGCGCGCTCGATCGCGGGGGCGGTTCCCCGATCCCAGAGCTCCTCGATCCAGATCACCTCGATCCCGTGCTCGCGGCAGTAGTTGAGCTCGTCGGTGGGGTTGAGCCAGCCGCCCATCCCGATCAGGACGGTGCGCGCGGGGTCGAAGCCCGCCTCGATCGCCCGCGGGATCGGGCAGCAGTGGTTGAGCTCCTCGCCCCCCACCTGGGTCGCGGTGTCGAGGTGGGAGTCGATCAGCACCAGTCCGGCGCCGGGGCGCGCCTTCGCCACCGCCCGCACCGCCGGGATCGTCACCGAGTGATCGCCGCCGAGAACGGCGGGAACGGCACCCGCGGCGACGATCTCCTCGATGTCCGCCTGCGCCGCGGCGAACGTCCGCTCGGCGTTGGCAAGGACGACGTCGGCGTCGCCGCAGTCAGCCATCGTCAGCTCCGCGGCCAGGTCGACGTCGATCGACGCGTTGTAGGGGAGGAACTGACAGGAGACCTCGCGCATCCCCCGAGGCCCGTAGTTGGCCCCGGTCCGGCTGATCGACGTCGAATCCCAGGGGATCCCGTAGAAGGCAACGTCGACGCCCGCCTCGCGGAGCGCCTCCTCCTGCGGCGGCACGAAGGGCATCTTCATGAACGTCCCCGCCAAACCCGCATGCAGAAGGCTGCTCCACATGTCGGTACCCACGATCGTCGAGCTCTCAGCGCTCATCTGGTCAATCTCCTCTCCCCAGCGCCAAAGCGCCGCCAAAACGATTTGGCGCAAACGTACCCGCCGCGCCCGCTCCTGTCAAGCGTTCCGCACATTCAGGCCTCCGCAAGCGGCGTCGCCGGATCGAGCAGCCCGTGCTCGCGCAGGTCGCTCCAGAGCGCGGGCGGAATCGGCGCTGCAGCGTCCGCGCCGTTCGCGGCCGACTCCGCCGGCACGCGGGCGCCCGGGATCACGGCCGCCACGACCGGGTTGGCGAGGGGGAACTGCAACGCCGCGGCGGAGAGGCGCACCCCGTGGCGCTCGCAGAGCTCCTCGATGCGGGCGACCCGCTCGATCGTCTCGGGGTCGGCGTCCACGTAGTTGTACTTCGCCCCCGGAGCCGCGCCCGTCGCGAGGATCCCCGAGTTGAAGACGCCGCCGACGATCACCGAGATCCTCCGCTCCTCGCAGATCGGGAACAGGTCGTCGAGTCCGTCCTGCTCGAGGAGGGTGTAGCGGCCGGCGAGCAGGAAGCAGTCGAAGCCGCCCGTCTTCGCGAACTCGACCAGCAGCTCGGTGCCGTTGAGGCCGACGCCGATCGCGTCGATCAGCCCCTGCTCGCGCAGCGACAGCAGGGCCTTGTGGGCGCCGTCCATCACCTCGGGGAGCCGGTTCACACCTCGACGCTGGGAGGCGGGCACGGCGCTGTCGCCCTCGTCGGGATCGTGGATGTAGACGATCTCTACCCGCTCCAGCCCGAGCCGCTGCAGGCTCCCCTCGAACGAGCGCATGCAGCCGTCGTAGGAGAAGTCATAGGCGCCTTCGAGCAGGAACGGGTCCGCGTAGCGGCCGTCCGCGTCGGGCGCGACCTGTGGATCGATGCGCACGCCCACCTTCGTGGAGACGGCGAGCTGCGAGCGATCGAGGCCGCTGAGGGCGCGCCCGAGCCGGCGTTCGCTGAGACCGTGCCCGTAGAGCGGAGCGGTGTCGAAGTACCTGACGCCGCTCTCGTAGGCGGCCGTGACCGTCCGGCACGCCTCCTCCTCCTCGACGGTCGCGTACATGCCGCCGAGGGCCCCGCCGCCGAGCCCCAGGGTGCTGACGCTCGCGCCGGTGGTGCCGACGGCGCGCTTCGGGAAGGCGGCACTCATGCCGCAGCGCCCGCGGAGCGCACGTTCAGCTCGAGGCGTAGCACGCGGCTGCGGCAGCAGACGAACAGGCTGCGGCCACCGGGCCCTCCCCAGGTGAAGTTGGCGAGATCCTCGTCGAAGGGGATCGTCCCCAGCGGGCGAGCCGACTCGTCGAAGACGGCGATCCCTCCCGGCGCGGTCACGTAGACGTTGCCGCGCTCGTCGCAGCCCATGCCATCCACGTACCCGGAGACGAGCTCGTTGCGACGCGCCTGCCCGAAGGAGAGGGGCGCGCCCGCGCGCTCGACGAAGAGCTCACGCGCGGGATCTCCGTCCGCCTGGAGGTCGAAGCGAACGATGCAGCCGTCCTCGGTGTCGGCCACGTAGAGCCAACGCTCGTCGGGCGAGAGGCAGAGGCCGTTCGGCTGCTGGCAATCGGCCGAGATCAGCTCGAGCTCGCCCGTCGCGTCCAGCCGGTAGACGCCCTGGAACTCGAGCTCCTGGGGTCGGTCGCGCCCGTAGATGGGAATCCGGCCGTAGGCGGGGTCGGTGAAGTAGACGTCGCCGCTGCTGTGGAGCACGAGATCGTTCGGGCTGTTGAGCTCGTAGCCGTGGTAGTGGGAGGCGAGGACCGATCGCTCGCCGTCACGCTCGCGGCGAACGATCCGGTTCTCCCCCGAGACGCAGATCAGAAGCGCGCCCTCCGGGCCGGCCGCCATCCCGTTGGCGTATCCGCTCGGGTGCGCGAGCACCTCGGGATCGCCTCCCCACGCCAGGGCGTAGGTGGTGTCAGCGGGGACGTCGTTGAAGTACAGGCTCCCCCCGAACGGATCCCAGGCGGGACCTTCCGTGTAGGTGAAGCCGCCGGCGATCACCTCCGGCTCGCCGGCGATCAGGTCGGCGACGGCGTCCGTAACGCCGTCGTTCCACTTCGCTGTCACTCGTCTCTCCTCTCCTCCCCGGTCGGCCGGCTCCCCCTGAAGCTCCCTGGGTCTTGCCAAAGCGTTTCGGCACCGTACCATCTCCCACCGTGCAAAGCCAGATGCGCCCGAACCCACCCGCAGGCACTCGAATCGGACCGACGATCGAGGTGCATCCGGATGCCGAGTAGCATTCTCATCCGGTCGCGGCCTCCCGCGGCGCATCGGCCACCCCTTTTGAACCCATGAGTCAGCAGCGAGTCGGCATCAAGAACGTGGCGCAGGCGGCAGGCGTCTCGGTCACGACCGTCTCCCACGTCCTCAACGGCAAGGGTCGCGTCAACGAGAAGACGCGCGAGCACGTCAAGGAGGTCGCCGCGCGCCTCGGCTACCGCCCGCACCCGGTCGCCCAGCAGCTCGCCGGCGGTCGCAACCGGACGATCGCCTTCATGGTTCGCGCGAGCGGGACGACCTTCCACCCTCCCACCGACTACGAGTACTTCAACGAGCTGATGGACGCCTGCGCGGCCTCGGCGCTGACGCGCGGCTACAGGATGATGCTGATGCCCTCGGCGCTGGAGCTCGAGGAGATCGAGGGGATGTCGCTGGCCGGCGTCGTCCTCGTCGACCCGATCCTCGACGACCCACTGCTGGCGATGCTGCGGGATCGCGGCATCCCGACAGTCACCACCGGACGTGACCCGGCCGGCTCGCGGGAGTCGGGGATCTGGGTCGACAACGACCACGGGCTGGGCACGAGGAAGGTCCTCGACCACTTCGCCGAGCAGGGCGCGGAGACGATCGCGTTCGTCAACTCGACCAACGCCCACTCCTACTCGATCGACGCCCTCGAAGCGTACGAGCAGTGGTGCTCCGAGCACGGCATCGAGCCGCTGATCGCCTCCGTGGGGCCGGTCCTGGACGAGAGCGCCGGATACGAGGCGCTGCTCGAGCTGCTCGATCGGGGTCGCAGCCCCGACGCGGTGCACACGGTCCTCGACCGACTGGCGCTCGGGGTGCTGCTCGCCGCTCGCGCCCGCGAGCTGTCGGTCCCCGAGGACCTGCTCGTGTCGGGCACGACCGACACCGCCGCATCTCGCGCGGCCCGACCGGCGCTGACCGTGCTCAGCCTCGAGCCCGCGGAGATCGGCCGGATCGCGGCCGAGATGCTGATGGACGTGATCGAAGGGGTCGAGCCGGCCGAGAAGCACCGCACGATCGAGAGCTACCTGATCCCGCGGGCCAGCAGCCTGCGAGCCCACCCTGAAGCCGACGCCTCCGAGAACGGCGCCGGGCCGGCGGCGAGGCGCCGTCAGCTGCGCTCCTAGGCGATCCGGCCCGCTTCAGGGTTCCGCACGGGCCGGCTCGTCCGCCCCGCGGACACTCAAGTCCGTTCGCACGTGGCGGTGGTAGTCGACGTCGGGATCGACCGGCTGCCGATCGAGCTCGCCGACCACCACCTCCTCCCCGGCCCCCATCTGGACGATCGTCTCGCCACCGGCGCCGATCAGCCTGCTGCCGCCGACGAAGCACAAACCGCTTTCGGCGCCGACGCGGTTGACGTAGATCTGCGGACGACGGTTGTCCATGGACCGCGCCCGGCTCGCCAGCTCGTGGTCGGGGCCGTAGGGCTCCATGTTCGCCGCGACCGTGAGCAGCATCTCGGCGCCGGCGCGCGCGAGCAGCCGAGCCGGCTCCGGGAACTCGACCTCGAAGCAGATCAGCAGGCCCGTGGAGACCCCGACGAGCGAGGCGATCGCGAGCTCGTCACCGCGTGTGAAGGCCGAGTCCTCGGCGGCGCCGAACAGCATCGTCTTCCGGTGCACTGCCGCGATCTGCCCCGCCTCGTCGATCGCGATCACCGAGTTGGCGCGTGCGCCGTCGTCGAGCGCCTCGATGAACCCGAAGGCGATCGCGGTCCCCGCATCGGCGGCGACGGCGCGCGCCGCGACGATCAGCTCGTGGTCGGCCGAGATCGCCAGCTCGCCCGCCCGCGCCGGCTGGTAGCCGCTGAGGAAGAGCTCCGGGAAGACGGCGATCTCGGCCTCGGGGTGCTCGCCGACGGTTGCGCGGATGGCCCCGAGGTTGGACTCGAGGTCGCCGGGCTTGGGGGCGAGCTGCGCGAGGGCGATCTTCACAGGACGATCCTAGGGAACCGCCAAACCGGTTGGGCAGGTAGTTGCCCGGCCGCGGGCGGTCGCCGCCCCCACCCTGCGGCCGGATCCGGCCCGGCCGGCGAGCGACGAGCGGGACTACGCTTGGGTGAAGCTTCCAGCGATGCCGACGAGGAGTCGAGATGAAGGTTCTGATCACGGGCGCCACGGGGATGATCGGCGGCGCGGTCGCGCACGCGCTCCACGCCCGCGACGACGAGGTGGTCGGTCTGGCCCGCGATCCGGAGCGGGCGGGCGCGGCCGTTCCCTACGTGAGCTGGCACCGCTGGAGCGCCGGTGAGGAGCCGCCGGCCGCGGCGCTCGAGGGCATCGAGGGGGTGATCAACCTCGCCGGCGAGCCGATCGACCAGCGCTGGACGGCGGAGGCGAAGTCGCGCATCTACGACAGCCGGGTGCAGGGGACCCAGGCGCTGGTCAAGGCGGTGCTGGCGATGAGCCGGCGCCCGCAGGTGCTGGTCAACGGCTCGGCCGTCGGCTACTACGGCGACCGCGGCTCGGCGACGATCGACGAGTCGGCCGCGGCGGGCACGAGCTTCGACTCCCGGGTCTGCGCGGCTTGGGAGGACGCCGCACGGGAGGTCGAGCGCGAGCCCGACGGAGTCCCCGTGCGGCTCGTGATCGTCCGTAGCGGCCTGGTGCTCTCGACCGAGGGCGGCCTGCTCTCGGAGCTGCTGCTGCCGTTCAAGCTCGGCGTCGGCGGCCCGATCGCGGGAGGCGGCAACTACATGCCGTGGATCTCGCTCACCGACGAGGTCCGGCTCCTGCTCTGGGCGCTCGACACCGAATCGGCGAGCGGCGTCTACAACGCCGTCGCGCCCACCCCGCTCACCAACCGCGAGTTCAGCAAGGCGCTCGGCCGCGCCCTGCATCGACCGGCGGTGATGCCGATCCCGAAGCTGGCCCTGAGGCTGCGGCTTGGCTCCGAGCTGGCCGAGGTCGCCACCGGCGGCCAGCGCGCGATCCCCAAACGCGCCACCGAGCACGGCTTCGAGTTCGAGCACGCGACGATCGACGCCGCGCTCTCTGACGAGCTCCATCGCTAGGCGGATCGTCCCGCCGGCCGCGGCCGGCTGACGGGCCCGATCCCGCGCCGGGTGCGGAGGGGCAGACGCTCGCAGGGGCGTTTCCGCGGTCAGGTACGGTCAATCGATGGCGTCCCCGCCAGAACCGGCACCAAGCGCTGGGCAGGGCTCGGCGTCGAGTCTGCTCCGCTTCTCCTCGGCGCGCGGCCGGTGGTTGCTGGTCGCAGTCGTGCTGGGGTCCGGTGCCGCGTTCCTCGAGTCGAGCGTGGTCACCGTCGCGCTGCCGGAGATCGGCCGCGACCTCGATCTCGAGCTCGGTGGCCTGCAATGGGTGATGAACGCCTACCTGCTGACGCTCAGCGCCCTGATCATCACCGGCGGCTCCCTCGGCGACCTCTACGGACGGCGGATCGTCTTCGTCACCGGCCTGGTCGGGTTCGCGGCGACCTCGTTGCTCTGCGCGCTCGCCCCCAGCGGCGAGGCGCTGATCGCCGCCCGGATCCTGCAGGGGGTCGCGGCGGCCCTGCTCGTCCCCTCCAGCCTGGCGATCGTCGAGGCGAGCTTCGTCGCCGAGGACCGCGGCCGGGCGATCGGCGCCTGGGCCGGATGGTCGGGCGTCTCGACCCTGATCGGACCGTTCCTCGGCGGCTGGCTCGTCGACCACGCCTCCTGGCGCTGGGTCTTCGCGGTCGTGGTCGCCTTCGCGCTGCTCGCGGCGTGGATCGGGGCCCGCCACATCCCCGAGAGCCGCGCGCCGCGCCGCGAGGGGGCGCGTCCCGACTGGCTCGGCTCCGTGCTGATCAGCCTCGGCCTCGCCGGGCTCACCTACGCCCTCGTCGAGGCGGGCGGCGGCGGACTCGGCGACTCGACCGTGCTCGGCGTCGGCATCGCCGCCTGTCTGCTGCTGGTCGTCTTCCTGCTCTACGAGCTGCGCACCCCGAACCCGATGCTGCCGCTGGGGATCTTCCGCTCGCGTCAGTTCTCCGGCGCGAACGCGGCGACGATCGCCAACTACTTCGCGATCGGGGCGATGTTCTTCTTCCTCTCACTGCAGCTGCAGAACGTGCTCGGCTACAGCGCGCTGGCAGCGGGAGCGGCGACCTTCCCGGCGACGATCATCATGCTGGCCTTCTCGCCACAGGCGGGAGCGCTGGGGCAGCGGATCGGCGCCCGCGTCCCGATGACGATCGGGCCGCTCGTGCTGGCGATCGGCCTGGTGCTGCTCTCGGGCGTCGGGCGCGGCGACGACTACGTGAGCGCGGTCCTCCCCGGCGTGGTCGTCTTCGGGATCGGGATGACGATCTTCGTCGCCCCGCTGACCGCGGCGGTGCTCGGCGCCCTGCCGGACGCGCAGGCCGGGATCGCCTCCGCCGTCAACAACGCCGTCGCCCGCTTCGCCCAGCTCATGGCCGGCGCCGCCCTGCCCGCCGCGGCCGGGCTCACGGCGACCACTGCCGTCGCCCCCGGGGCGTTCTCGGACGGCTACCGGACGGCGATGCTGATCGCCGCCGCGGTCGCCGCGGTCGGCGGCCTGATCGCCTGGGCGACGATCCGCGGTCAGCAGGCCAAGCATCCGCCCCGCCATCCGAGCACGAGTCAGGCGTGCACGGCCTGCGAACCCGAAGAAGCTCCCGAGCGGCCGGAGGTGCCGGCGGCCGGCTGATCACCCTCGGGGCCTCAGCCTCGATGGCCGTTCGCGACGACCGCGTCGCCCACCTCGTCGATCGAGTAGGTGCCGACGATCGACTCGCGCCCGTCGGTGGCGAACGCCGCCGATCGGACCGACGAGCGGTCGAGCGGATCCTCGGCACGTTCGACCGCGTCGAGGATCAGCGCGACCGCCTCGTAGGCGTAGGCGCCGGCAGCGGTCATCGGGGTTCCGGTTCGCTCCTCGAAGCCGTGCGCGATCGCCGCGGCCGACTCCGGCGCATCGGTCGGCAACGGGCCCCGCGGGCCGAGCTGGATCAGCGTCCGCTCCCCGCTCGGCTGGGAGGAGCGGGGAACCTGGCTGCTGCCGGGCGCCTCCCTGGTCAGGGTCGCCGCCCGTGGGCCGGGCTGCACATGGAGAACCCCGGCCTCGTTGAGGATCGGCGCCGACGTCCGGGTCGACCGCGATCGGTTACGTAGGCGAGCTCGATCCGCGCTCGACC
>CAZXKG010000053.1:15179-17324 GCA_964641695.1 uncultured Conexibacter sp. | reverse complement strand
CGAAATACGGAATCCTGAGTGGCTCGCGCTCGGGCGGCGCCACTCAGGATTCCGTATTTCGACCGCACGATCCACGTCCTGCCGGAGCTGAACGGGAAGCTGAACGGCTTCGCGATGCGTGCCCCGGTCGCCACCGGCTCGGTCGTCGATCTGACCTGCAAGATCGCCAAGTCCACCACCGCCGAGGAGATCAACGCCGCCGTCGAGGCGGCCGCCGAGGGTCCGCTGAAGGGCGTCCTCTCCTACACCGAGGACGAGATCGTCTCGACCGACATCGTCAAGGATCCGCACTCGTCGATCTTCGACGCCGGGCAGACGATGGTCATGGAGGGGACGATGCTCAAGGTCGTCTCCTGGTACGACAACGAGTGGGGCTACTCCAACCGGCTCGTCGAGCTGGCCGGCAAGGTCCTCTAGCCCGACCCTGAGGAGGGCTGCGAATTGGCCTTCGCGAAAGCATCGGTTCGCGACGCGGACGTGGCGGGACGCCGCGTTCTCGTCCGCGCCGACCTGAACGCGCCGCTGGACCCCGATCGGGCCGGCGACTCCGGCCAGGCTCACCCGGCCCGCGAGGTCAGCGACGACACCCGCCTGCGGGCGGCGCTGCCGACGCTGCGTGAGTTGCGTGAACGCGGCGCCTCGATCGTCCTCTGCTCGCATCTGGGTCGTCCCAGGGACCGTGAGCCGGAGCTCTCGATGGCGCCGGTGGCGAAGCGGCTGGGCGAGCTGCTTGGGGCCGACGTCGAGCTCGCTCCCGACGTGGTCGGCCCGGCAGTACGCGAGCGTGCCGAGGCGCTGCAGCCCGGAGGGGTTCTCCTGCTCGAGAACACCCGCTACGAGCCCGGCGAGAAGATGAACGACGACGGGTTCGCGACCGAGCTCGCGTCCCTGGCTGATCTCTACGTCAACGACGCGTTCGGGGCTGCTCATCGAGCCCACGCCTCGACCGAGGGCGTCGCCCACCACCTGCCCGCATATGCGGGGCTCCTGCTCGAGGCGGAGCTGCGTGAGCTGGGCACCGTGCTCGCCGACCCCCGGCGCCCCCTGGTCGTGGTGCTCGGCGGCGCCAAGGTGACGGACAAGATCGGGGTGATCGACCGGTTCCTGGAGATCGCGGACGAGATCCTGATCGGCGGCGCGATGTGCTTCAGCTTCTTCCGTGCGCAGGGCCACGAGACCGGCGAGTCGCTGGTCGAGGAGGAGGGGATCGGCTTGGCCGCCAAGGCGCTGGAGCGAGCTGCCGGCTCCGACTGCGAGCTGCGCCTGCCGACCGACCTCGTGCTCGGCGAGAGCTTCTCTCCCGAGGCCGAACCGCGCGAGCTCGACGGGGTGGACGTGCCCGCGGGCACGATGGGACTGGACATCGGTCCCGCCTCGGCTCGGGCCTACGCCGAGGCGATCCGCGCCGCCGGGACGGTCTTCTGGAACGGTCCGATGGGTGCCTTCGAGCTGCCGCCGTTCGCGGCCGGTACGAGGGTGGTGGCCGAGGCCGTCGCCGCGACCGACGCGATCACGGTGGTGGGCGGCGGCGATTCCGCCGCGGCACTCACCGAGTTCGGACTCGCCGACCGCGTCAGCTGGCTGTCGACCGGCGGCGGTGCGTCGCTGGAGTTGATCGAGGGCAAGCCGCTGCCCGGCGTCGAGGCGCTTCTCGACGCCGGTACGGCTGCCGCGGACACCGACGAAACGGAAGACGGAGGTTGAGATGGCCGAGCGCCGGCCGCTGATCGCGGCGAACTGGAAGATGAACAAGACGACTGGGGAGGCGACCGAGTTCTGCGCCGAGTTCCTGCCCTGGCTGGCCGAGGACGCGAGCGCCGGCGTCGACGTGACGATCTGCCCGCCGTTCACCTCCCTCGCCCTGGTCGTCGCCGAGTGCGAGGGCTCGCGGGCGGCGGTCGCAGCCCAGAACATGCACTTCGAATCGTCCGGCGCCTTCACCGGGGAGGTCTCCGCTCCGATGCTGGCCGACCTCGGGGTCACCTCGGTCGTCCTCGGGCACTCCGAGCGGCGGCAGTTCTTCGGCGAGCACGACCACGCCCTGGCGAAGAAGGTCAAGGCCGCCATCGGAGCGGGACTGGTGCCGATCCTCTGCGTCGGCGAGAGCGAGGCGGCGCGCGAGGCGGGGGCGACCGAGAACATCCT
>CAZXKG010000053.1:10594-15169 GCA_964641695.1 uncultured Conexibacter sp. | reverse complement strand
CGCCGAGCAGGCCAACGACGCCTGCGCGTTCATCCGCTCCCTGGTCGCGAACCGCAGCGAGGAGGCCGCCGCCGCGGTTCGGATCCAGTACGGCGGCTCGGTCAAGCCCGGGAACGCCGAGGAGCTTCTAGGCCAGCCGGACATCGACGGCGCGCTCGTCGGCGGGGCGGCGCTGGAGCCCGGGGACTTCGCCGCGATCGTCGCGGCAGCGAGATGAGCGCGGCGGGCGCAGCCGGTGGCCGGGGCGATCGGTCTGCGGAGACGGCCCCCGCGCCCGCCCTCCCCGACGGCCCCCCGGCCGCGCCCGTCGACTCGCTCGCGCTGATCATCCTCGATGGCTGGGGGCTCGGGGAGCCTGGTCCGGGCAACGCGATCTCGCAGGCGTCGACCCCCACCTTCGACGCGCTCTGGGAGCGCTACCCGCACACGAAGCTCTCCGCTTCCGGGCGGGACGTGGGACTTCCGGAGGGGCAGATGGGCAACTCCGAGGTCGGTCATCTCAACCTCGGTGCCGGGTCCGTCGTGATGCAGGACCTCGCCCGGATCGACGTCTCGATCGCCGACGGCACCTTCTTCGAGAACGAGATCCTGCTCGCCGCGTGCGAGCGTGCCCGCTCCAGCCCCCGCGGGCGCATGCACCTGCTCGGACTGCTCTCCGACGGCGGCGTGCATTCGGGCTGGGAGCACATCGAAGCTTGCATCGAGCTTGCCGCGCGCGAGGGCATCCCGGACCTGGTCCTGCACGCCTTCACCGATGGTCGGGACACCAGTCCGACCGGCGGCGCCGCCTACATGGAGGAGGCCGAGCGCTGGCTGCAGAGCGCCGGTCGGGTAGGCACGGTGAGCGGGCGTTACTACGCGATGGACCGCGATCGGCGCTGGGAGCGGACCAAGCTGGCCTTCGACGCGATGGTCCACGCCGAGGGGCAGCGCGCGGCGAGCGCGGCGGAGGCGATCGCCTCCGCCTACGCCGACGATGTCACCGACGAGTTCGTCCTGCCGACGGTGATCGGCGACTACGACGGGATGCAGCCCGGAGACGTCGTCATCTGCTTCAACTTCCGGCCAGATCGGATGCGCCAGATCGCCGCCGCGCTCGGCGACCCCGACTTCGACGAGTTCCCGCGCGGCGGGGAACCGCGGCTCGACCTGACCACGATGACGAGCTACCGGGCCCAGTGGACCTACCCGATCGTCTTCCCTCCCTCCGCTCCCGCGACGACGATGGCCGAGGTGATCTGCGAGGCGGGTGGCAGGCAGCTCCACGTCGCCGAGACTGAGAAGTACGCCCACGTGACCTACTTCTTCAACGGCGGCCGGGAGTCTGAGTGGGACGGCGAGCAGAGGCGCCTGGCGGCGTCACCCCGCGACGTTCCCACCTACGACCACAAGCCTGAGATGAGCGCCGCCGCGGCGGCCGACGCGTTCTGCTCGGAGTGGGAGGGCGGTGGCTACCGCTTCGGGATCATCAACTTCGCCAACCCCGACATGGTCGGCCACACCGGCTCGGTGCCGGCCGCGATCAAGGCGGTGGAGACCGTCGACACGCAGCTCGCACGAGTCGTCGACACCGTGCTCGACTCGGGCGGAGCCTGTCTGATCACCGCCGACCACGGCAACGCCGAGTACATGATCGAGCCCGACGGCTCGCCGAACACGGCGCACACGACCAACCTCGTGCCCCTGATCGCCACGGTCGAGGGAATCGCGCTCCGCGACGGCGGCATCCTCGCCGACGTCTCGCCGACCGCTCTCGACCTGCTCGGCATCGAACGGCCCGGCGGGATGAGCGGATCGACGCTGCGGGTGGGTTAGGCGTCAGTCGGCCCGTTCTCCGGCCGTACATGCCGCTCTCGACTGCGACGCGCTCTGAGCCGACGATCCCGGTCGATTGGGCGGAGGGCCGGGGGACGCGCTCAGACGAACTACGATCCCGCGCGTGCGCAGCGATCCCGACCGCCTGAGCTTCGAGATCACTCACCGCGACGGGGCCGCCCGCACGGGGGTGATGGGGACCGCCCATGGGCCGGTCGAGACGCCCTGCTTCGTGCCGCTCGCGACTCGTGGATCGGTCAAGGGGCTGACTGCCGACGAGGTCGAGTCGGTCGGCTTCCAGATGGTCCTCGGCAACACCTACCACCTGATGCTCGCCCCCGGCGACGAGCTCGTCGCCGAGCTCGGCGGGCTGCACGAGATGATGGGTTGGGCGCGGGCGATCATCACCGATTCGGGCGGTTTCCAGGTGTTCTCGCTGGCTCACGGCAGCGTCGCCGACGAGATCAAGGGCCGGCGGGGCCGGCGGGCGCTCGAGGGTGGAGTTCTCGGCATCGACGAGGAGGGAGTTCGCTTCCGCTCCTACGTCGACGGCTCCGAGCACTTCCTCTCGCCGGAGCGGTCGATGCAGGTCCAGGCGCGGCTGGGATCGGACATCGCGCTCGTCTTCGACGAGTGCACGCCGTTCCACGCCGACCGCGACTACACCGCCGCATCGACCGAGCGCACCCACCGCTGGCTCGACCGGTGCCTGGATTGGCACGCTGCGAACGGTCCCTCCCGGCAGGCGGTGTTCGGGATCATCCAGGGCGGCACCTACGAGGATCTCCGCCGGGAGTCCACCGCCTACGTCTCCGCGGCGGCGGTGGACGGCATCGCGATCGGCGGGACGCTGGGTCGCAACAAGGGTGAGATGCGCGAGGTCGTCGGGATGACCGTCGACATGTTGCCGATCGATGCGCCCAAGCATCTGCTGGGGATCGGTGAGCCCGACGACCTGATCGACGGGATGGGGCGGGGGATCGACAGCTTCGACTGCGCGGTGCCGACCCGGCTCGGCCGGCACGGGATGGCGCTGGCGCCGCTTCCCGACAAGCGCTTTCGCTACGACGTTCGCAAGCGCGCGAACCAGCGCGAGCGGGGGCCGCTGGTCGAGGGCTGCCCCTGCCTCGCCTGCACCAGGCACACCCGCGCCTACGTCCACTACCTCTCGCGGGCCGAGGAGATGACCGGCGCCAAGCTCGTCACGCTCCACAACCTCACTTACGCGGCTGAGCTGGTGCGACTCGGGCGCGAGGCGATCGCCGCCGGTCGCTACGCGTCCTACGCCGATGCCGTCCTGGCCGGCGCGACGCCCTGGGAGGCGGCGACCGGCTGAACCATGGCTGGTCCGGGCGAGGGAGCCGAGGCGCTCGATGCGGGTACATCTGGAAATAACGTTCCGCTCACCCCCTCCGGCCAGGACGAGCGGAACGAAACCCGTCCCTGGCGGGAGTTTCGCTCCTCTCGTCGGGCCTGTCGACTCGAGAGGAACGTTTCTCCCGCCGAATGACTCTCGGGGCGCCTACGCGCTGCCCGGAGGCGAGAATGCGTGGAATCAGTCATCCAGGCCGCGGGCTGGCCCGGCGCGCGATCCGTCAGCCCGTGTTGTCCTGGATGAACTGCCTGATTCCGTCGATCGTCTGATCGAAGGTGTCGCCGATGAACTTGCCGACGTCGGTGTTCTGCCCGGCGTCGGTGGCGAGCAGGATCGCGGCTGCGATCAGGCCGGCGACGACGGCCACCAGCAGGAGGAGCGCCAGGCCTCGCATCAGCCGCGAGAAGAAGGATCGCTTTCTCGGCCCCGGCTGTTGCGGCTGCTGGTAGGCGGGAGCGGGCGTTCGGCGCGGAGGCGGCGACTGGCGCCGCGGGCGCGGCAGCTTCGTCGGGGCGGTCGGTGTCCGCGGCTCGCGGCTGATCACCCGGGTGGCCGCCGTGCCGGCACCGGCGACGGCGGTCGCGGCGGTCGCGGTCGAGCGACCCGGGGGTATCCCGGCAAGCCCCTCGCGGAGGGCGGCTCCGAGCTCCAGCGCGTCGGCGTAGCGATGCTCGGGCTCGTTCTCCAGCGCCCTCAGGACCGAGACCGAGAGCGCCTCCGGGATCGAGGGCTCGTAGCTCGTCGGTGGCAGCGGACGCTCGTTCTCGCGACGGATCGCCAGCTCGGCGAGGCTGTTGCCCTCATACGGCAGCCGTGCGGTGAGCAGCTGGTAGATGACGACGCCCAGCGAGTAGACGTCGGAGACCGGGGTCGCCTCCTCGCCGCGCGACTGCTCCGGCGAGAGGTAGGCCGCCGTCCCAACGACCGAGCCGACCTGCGTCAGCCGGGTCTGCTCGACCGCCCTCGCGATCCCGAAGTCGGCGAGCTTGACCGTCATCGCCGCCGGGCCGCCCGCGGGACCGCCGATCACCATCAGGTTCCCGGGCTTGACGTCGCGGTGGATGATCCCCTGGCGGTGGGCGTAATCGAGACCCATGCAGGCCTGTGCCGCGATCTCGACGGCGGTCGAGGGATCCAGGGCGCCGTCGCGCTGCAGCAGCTGAGCGCCGGAGCGCCCCTCGACGTACTCCATGACGATGAAGTGCCGTCCGGCATCGACCCCGGTGTCGTAGACCTGGACGATGTTCGGGTGGACGAGCTTCGCCACCGCAAGCGCCTCGCGGCGGAAGCGGGCGACGAACTTCTCGTCGTCTGAGAGATGCTCGGCGAGCACCTTCACCGCGACGGTCCGCTCCAGCACCTGGTCGATGGCCTGGTAGACGGTC
>CAZXKG010000053.1:0-10584 GCA_964641695.1 uncultured Conexibacter sp. | reverse complement strand
GGTCGACATGCCGCCGCTGCCGAGGCGGTCACCCAGTTCGTAGCGGTTGGCGATCGTGGTTCCGTTCATCGACTCGCCCCCGGGTCGGCAAGATGGTCATCATCTCCGGGCGCCAGGACGGACGGATCGCCCCCGGGTGCGCCGGAGCGGAAGATCGGCCCGATCACGCCGGGCCCGATCCCGCCGGAGTCCGAGCCTCCAGGGGAGGTCGAGCCCCCGCCCTGATTGCCCCCACCCTGGTTCCCCCCGCCCTGGTTCCCGCCACCCTGGTTACCCCCACCCTGGTTGCCGCCGTTGTTCGGCGGTTGCGGCGTCGTGGTCGTGTCGCGGGTGCTCGTATCGGTCGTCTCGCGACTGGTCGACGTCGTCTTCTCGTTCGTCGTATCAGGATCCGCAGTCGTCGTCTCGGTCTCGATGCTGTCCGTGGTGGTCGTCGTCAGGTCGCTCACCTGCTCGCATTGAGACTGGATCTGCTCGCCGAGTCGCGCCAGCAGCTCCTCGAGGTCGGCGCGGGTCTCGGCCGACACGTAGTTGAGGGCGTCGCTGGTGACGAAGCCACTCAGCGAGGTGAGGCTGCTGAGGGCGGAGTTGTCGCCTGTGCAGCGACCGCTCGCGGCCCGTTCGCGGACCTGCTCGAGCTTGCCGTCGATCGAGGTCGCGTCGGACTCCGTGAGCAGCTCTCCCTCGTCGTCGGAGCCACAGCCGGCAAGCATCGCCAGCGCCACCAGGGCGGCTGCAATCAGGCTCGTCGAGCGTATTGAGGCCATCCCGGCCGAGTGTAGCTTCGGGCTGCTCACGGCCTTCAGCGTCCCAGGTACAGACGTCGTGCCAGGTGCTCGGGAAGGCCGGCTTCCTCGATCGCCCCGGCGGCGCGTTCGATGTCGTAGCCCACGCGGTGGTAGGTCGTCTCCCACGAGTCGGTGTCGAGCTCGAGCCATGCCGCTCGCGGGTCACCGTCCCGGGGTTGCCCGACGCTGCCGGGGTTGATCAGCCAGCGGCCGTCGGCGATCTCGAGCCGCGTTCCCGCCCCGGCCTGCCAGCCCCGAGCTTCCTCGGCCGGACCCTCGCTGAGCTCCCCGGAGGTGAAGAAGAGGGCGACGTGCGAGTGGCCGACGAAGCTCACGCGCTTCTCCTGCACGGCGATGCATTCGGCCGCCTGCTCGGGCCAGAGCACGTACTCCCAGACGGGATCCCTGGGCGAGGCGTGGTAGAGGGCCGCGGGGCGGGAGGTGTCGAACGGCTCCAGCGTGGAGAGGAAATCCAGGTTCGCCTCGGCGGTGTGCGCGGCCGTCCACTCGACGGCGGTCGCGGCTGAGCTCGAGAACGTCGAGGTGTCGAGGCGGCCGAGCACCGCGAGGTCGTGGTTGCCCACCAGGCAGACGTCGCAGCGCTCCCTGACCAGCTCGATGCAGGCATCGGGCTCGGCCCCGTATCCGACTACGTCTCCGAGGCACCAGAGCTCCTCGACCCCGGTTTCCCCGCTGTCGCGGAGAACGGCCTCGAGGGCCGGCAGGTTCGCGTGGATGTCGCTGAAGACGGCTGCTCGCATAGGCGCGTGGGACGCGTTCGAGCCCGCGTCCAGGGCCGGACTATCGTAGGTGGGATGCTGCGCGATGGAGGTTCGGGAGGGGGCGGCGGCGGATTCCTGGCAGTCGCGATCGCCGCTGCCGCCGCGGTTCTGATCGCCTGCGCTGCGGCGGCCCTGCTCGCCCCCGACCCCGGACCGAGCCCGATTGCGGTCGATGCGCGCGATTACTTCGCCGAGCGGGTCGTCGCCGAGGCACGATCGTTCCGTTCCGGACAGCGCAACCTGATGCTGATCGGGCTCCTGGTCGACTTCCTCGCGCTCGGCCTGCTTGCCGCGGGCAGGCCGCGTCGGATCACGCGCGCATGCGCGCGCCGGCTCGACTCCAGGCCGGTTCTCGGGGCCGGCCTGCTCGGCGTCGGGATCTCGCTTGCCCTGGCGCTACTCGCCCTTCCCACCGGCTGGATCGCCCACACCCGCGCCGTCGACGTCGGCCTCTCCACGCAGGACGGTTGGGCCTGGCTGGGGGACCGGGCGCTGGGCGCGGCGATCGCGTGCCTGCTCGCCGGCATCGGGGCGGCGATCCTGATCGCGCTTCAACGCAAGCTTCCCCGCATGTGGTGGCTCGCCTGCTCGGGCGCGGTCGTCGCCTACGCGGTGGTCTCCACCTGGCTCGCGCCCGTGGTCCTCGCGCCGCTCTTCAACGACTTCGAGCCGCTCGAGCCGGGCCCGGCTCGAGCGCAGGCGACGCGGTTGGCGGAGCGCGCCGGGGTCGACGTGGGGGAGATCTACCGGGTCGACGCCTCGCGCCGCAGCACCGCTCTCAACGCCTACGTCAACGGGATCGGGTCGAGCAAGCGGATCGTCCTCTACGACAACCTGCTGGCGGGAGCGGAGCGGCCGGCGATGCGCTCGATCCTCGCCCACGAGCTCGCCCACGTCGCCAACCACGATCTCCGGCGTGGCCTGATCTTCGTCGCCCTGATCGCGCCCTTCGGGATGCTCGTCGTCTACCTGAGCGGTGGCGCGATCGCGACTCGACGCGGCGTCTCCCCCGGAACCCCGCTCGCGGTGCCGATCTTCGCCCTGCCGCTGGTGTTGGTGGCGTTCGCGCTCGGTCTGGTCGGCAACCACCTCTCCCGAGAAGTCGAACGGGCCGCCGACAGATTCGCGCTCGAGCTCACCGACGACCCGGGGGCGCTGATCGACCTGCAACGGGATCTCGCGCTCGCGAATCGGACCGATCCCGGCCCGTTCGGGGCCATCGAGGAGGCCCTGAGGACGCACCCATCGACGGTGGAACGGATCGGCGCGGCGCTTTCGTATGAACGCGAGCGGGCCGAGTCCGGCATGAACTCTGGGGATGCCGGGGGATGACGCCCCGCGGAGACGTCATACCGCCTTGTTAGTGTGGCTCCGCTCAGCACCCCTGACAGGAGGAATCACAGTGACCAAGGCAGAGTTCATCGACCGGATCGCCAGCGACGAGCGGATCGACAGCAAGAAGGCCGCCAGCGACGCGGTGGAAGCCGTCCTCGACGGAATCACCTCGTCCCTGCAGTCCGGTGAGGACGTCAACTTCACCGGGTTCGGCAAGTTCAGCGTCAACGAACGTGGTCCCCGCCAGGGCGTGAATCCGCGCACCGGCGAGCGAATCACGATTCCCGGCGGCAAGGTGCCCAAGTTCTCCGCCGGCGCGGGCCTCAAGAACGCCGTCAAGTCATAACAGCATCGAAGTCCCGCGTTTCGCGGACCGGCTGGCGGCGCTCGAACTAGAGCGCCGCAGCCGCGTCTGCATCGGCCTGGATCCCGTTCCCGGCATCGGACCTTGGTCTGATGCCGGGAACGGGAGCGGCGACCCCCGCGTCGCCGCGGCCAACGCGATCGAGGCGGGATGCCGTCGCTTGATCGAGGCCGCCGCGCCCGAATGCGTCGCGGTCAAGCCTCAGCTCGCCCGCTTCGAGATCCTCGGCGCTCCCGGATGGGCGGCCCTGGAGGCGGTGGTCGAGGATGCCCGCGCAGCCGGGTTGCTCGTTCTCGCCGACGGCAAGCGCGGCGACGTGCCGGTCAGCGCCGAGGCGTACGCGCAGGCGCTCTTCACCGGGCTGGACTCGGCGTACGGCCGGATTGCCGGCCTTGCCGTGGATGCGGCCACGTTCAACCCCCTGCTCGGTGCGGACTCCCTGGATCCGATCGTTGACGCCGCGGTGGAATCCGGCTCAGGAGCCTTCTTCCTCGTCCGGACCTCGAACCCGGGGGCGGCCGACTTCCTCGACCTTCCCACCGGTGGCGCCCCGCTCCACGAGCGGATCGCCGCGCTCGTCGACGGCTACTCGGGGCGGTTCGGAGGCGAGGGGATGAGCGGCGCCGGCGCCGTCGTCGGCGCGACCGAGCCACGCTACCTCGAACGCTTGCGCGAGTTGATGCCGAAGGCGATATTCCTGCTCCCCGGAGTGGGCGCGCAGGGGGGGGATCCCTCCAGGCTCGCAGCGGCGTTCACCGAGCCGGGCTCCGCGTTGGTCGCCTCCTCGCGGGGGATCGCGATGGCGGCCGACCCCGCTGCCGCTGCCGCCCGACTGCGCGAGGAGATCGAAGCCCTCGCCGCGGCTTGAGCGCCGCAGGCGTTCCGATCGGGACGTGAGACGCTCGTCCATCTAGAGTCCCGCGCGTGAGCGAAGAACCCGACCTCGAGCCGGCTGAAGGCGACCGCGACCCGATCGCGCGCCTGCGTTCGGCGATCGAGTCCGCGTGCGCGGAGATGCACGAAGGGATCCCCAAGGCGAAGCTGGAGCGCCCTCCTCGCGCGGAGCTCGGCGACTACTCGACGAACGCCGCCATGCTCGCCGCCCCGCTCGTCGGCTCCAACCCGCGCGAGGTGGCGGCGCGGCTGGGCGAGGCGATCGGTGAGTCGCTCGGCGGCGATCTCGAGCGCGTCGAGGTAGCCGGTCCCGGGTTCCTCAACCTGTTCATGTCCGAGCGCTGGATGCGGCGGTCGGCGGCTCACGTGCACGAGCTCGGGCCGCGCTTCGGATCGGCGACGGCGACCGCGGATGCCGCCGCGGCGCGGATCCTGATCGAGTTCGTCAGCGCCAACCCGACCGGGCCGCTGACGGTCGCCAGCGGCCGTCACGCTGCCTACGGGGACTCGCTGGCCAGGATCCTCGAGTTCGCGGGACATCGGGTGGAGCGCGAGTACTACCTCAACGACGCCGGCGGCCAGATCGAT
Organism: uncultured Conexibacter sp.; assembly: GCA_964641695.1. Classification (GTDB taxonomy): domain Bacteria; phylum Actinomycetota; class Thermoleophilia; order Solirubrobacterales; family 70-9; genus RHKX01. Next base: position 5,833 of record CAZXKG010000053.1, on the reverse strand, counting down.
CTCTTCGGCGCGTCGATCGCGGCGCGGATCGCCGGCGAGGACGTCCCGGACGGCGGCTACGAGGGCGACTACGTCGTCGAGCTCGGAGAGCGGATCCTCGCCGAGGGCGACGTGGACGGCGGCGACGCCGCGGCGCTGGCACGACGTGGCGTCGAGCTGATGGTCGAGGGGATCCGCGCGACCCTCGAACGCTCGCGCGTCGTCTTCGACCGCTGGGGCTCCGAGCGCGAGCTGCACGAGGCGGGAGCGGTGGACGGGGCGATCGCGGCGCTGCGGGAGCGGGGGCTCGTCTACGAGAGCGACGACGCGGTCTGGCTGCGCACCACCGAGTACGGAGACGACAAGGACCGCGTCCTGATCAGGGCGGGTGGGGCGCCCACCTACTTCGCCGCCGACGTCGCCTACCACCGGGACAAGCTCGAGCGTGGCAACGACCTGCTGATCGACGTCCTCGGCGCAGACCACCACGGCTACGTCGCCCGGATGCGCGCTGCCGTGGCCGCGCTCGGTGCCCCTCCCGATGCCTTCGAGGCGGAGATCATGCAGATGGTCAACCTCGTCGAGGGCGGCCAGCGCGCGCGGATGTCGAAGCGCCGCGGCGATTTCGCGACCCTGGACGGCCTGCTCGACGACATCGGGGTCGATGCGACGCGCTTCTTCCTCCTCGGCCGCAGCCACGACACCGCGATCGACGTCGATCTGGATCTCGCCCGCAGCCGCACCCAGGACAACCCCGTCTACTACGTCCAGTACGCGCACGCCCGGCTCTGCAGCATCTTCCGCGCGGCGGCGGCGAAGGGGGCGGAGCAACCGGGATCGGCCGCCGCCCCGCCGGGGACGGTGGAGCCCGCCGAAAGAGCTCTGATCGCGCGCCTGCTCGACCTCCCCGAGCAGCTCGAGCGCGCCGGGGGAAAGCGCGAGCCTCACGTCGTCGCGACATACGCCCGCGAGGTGGCCGCCGACGTTCACGCCTTCTACCGCGACTGCCGCGTCGTCGGCGCGGGGGAGGGCCTGGAGGCGGCGAGGCTGGAGGTGTGCGCAGCCGCGCGGGCCGTGATCGCGACATCGCTGAACCTGCTCGGGATCGACGCGCCCGAGGAGATGTAGCTTGCGCTCGCTGGGCGGACGCCCGCCTGGGTGGACGCGGCGCTGGCGGCTGATCGCCGCGCTGGCGGTGCTCGGGGCGGTGCTCGGCGCGCTCTTCGCCGCCGGCGGACCACCGCGGTACGAGAGCGAGGCGAGCATCGTCGTCACCCGCGACCGGACCGCTGCCGATCCGGTCGAGATGCGACGGCTCGCCGAGCTCGCCACCGGATCTCAGGTCGCCGAGGAGGTGGCGGCTCTGCTCGGCGGCGATCTCGCCGGCGCGGATCTGCTCACCGCGGTCACGGTCTCGCCCGCCCCGGAGGGTGGCGCCCTCGTCCTGCGCGCCACCGGGGACTCGCCGGATTTCTCGGCAGCCGTCGCCGACGCCTACGCGACTGCGATCCCGGAGGTGCTCGGGGGGCCACTCGAGGCCGGCGCGGAGGCGACGAGCGCCGTCGCGGTGGGCGGTCGCTCGCTCCTGCTCTGGTCGCTGGTCGGCTTGCTCGCCGGGGCGCTGGTCGGCGCCGGCTTCGCGCTGGCTCTCTCCACCGGGCTGATCGCGCTCGAGCCGGCTTCCCTCCGGCGTCGCCCCTCGCCCCGGCAGGAGCAGCCGAGTGGCGCTTCCACCCCGGCGGAGGCGCTCCCCGGCGCGGCCGAGATCGTCGACTTCGATGCCGCCGGCGCGGTCCGGCTCTCGCTGGCGGCGAAGGGCGTCGTCGCCGATCTCGTCGAGGGCTCGGGTCCATGGCATCAGGGGCACCGCACCCTCGCGGTGCTCGCGGCTGAGCGAGAGGACGCGTCCGGCGCCGCCGCCACCGCTCTGGCCGTCGCGGCGGCCGGCCGCGGCATGCACGTCCTGGTCGTCGACGGACGGCTGCGGGAGCCGAGCGTGGCGGCAGTGCTCAGGGTCGAGTCCGAGCCCGGACTGGCCGAGTACCTGAGTGGGATCGCAGGGCCGCGCAAGGTCTTGCGCCGGGTCCCGATCGTCGATCAGGAGCGACAGCCCAACCAGCTCGCCTGCCTGCCCGCCGGGGAGGGGGAGTCCGGGGCCGGGATCGCCGGTGGCCGCTTCACCGAGCTGCTCGAGCGCGTCGCCCGGGTCTACGACCTCGTCGTCGTCGCCGGTCCCTCCCTCGCCGGTGAGGGAGGTGAGGCGCGAGGGCTGGCGCGCCTCGCCGACGGCACGATCGTCGTCTGCGGAGTCGAGTCCGAACGTCGCGCGGCCGCCGAGCGCGCGGCGAGCGGCCTGCGGGGAGCGACCTTGCACCGGATCGTGGGCATGGAACGCCCCTGAGGGCGTCCCTTACCATCGACCCAGGATGAGCGGTCAAGGCAACAGCCCGCAACTGGCCCGCGGAGCCGGCTCCGGCGGCGTCTCCTGGGGACCGCGAATCCTCGGCCCGCTTGCGCTCGCCGTCGTGCTGATCGCCCTCTTCGTGGTGATCAGTACCTCGGGCGGGGAGGGCGACGACGGCGCCTCGACCTCCACGGTCACGCAGGAGGGGTCGAAGAAGGCCGGCTCCGGCGCTGACAACCCGAAGAGCTACGTGGTGGAGGCCGGAGACACGCTCAGCGCGATCGCCGCGAAGTTCGACGTCTCGACCAAGCGCCTGCTTCGTCTCAACCCGGGGATCGACCCGCAGGCGTTGGCGACCGGCACAGAGTTGAAGATTCGCTGAGTGCGGAGATCGACCTGGATTCGGAGGCCGGCAGGCCGATGGCGGTTCGGCGCGCTCTTCGTCGTCCTGCTGGTCGCGGCGATCGTCGCCGGCTCCCCACCGGCCCTCGCCTCCAAGGAAAAGCAGCCGAATCTCGATGCCGCGAGCTGGTTGTTGGTCGATCGACGCGATGGCGAGGTGCTCGCCTCGCGCAAGCCGCACGACCGGCGCGCGATCGCCAGCACCACCAAGCTGATGACCGCGCATCTGGCGCTGGCTCGACTCAGCTTCGACCAGCGCATCCGCATGCCGGCCTATGACGCGAACGCGGCCGAGTCCCTCGCCGGCCTGAGGAAGGGGGAGAAGCTCACGGTCAAGGATCTGATGTACGCGCTCCTGCTCGCCAGCGCCAACGACGCGGCGAAGGCGCTCGCCGTGGGCACGGCGGGAAGCGTGAAGCGGTTCGTCCGGCAGATGAACCGCTCGGCGGCCGACCTCGATCTGGACGCGAGCAGCTTCGCCAACCCGATCGGTCTCGACCAGAAGGGGAACTACTCGACCGCCGAGGATCTCGCCGCCCTCTCGCAGGTGCTCCTGTCCGACAAGAAGTTCAGGCGGATCGTCTCGACGCCCGAGTACGAGATGCGCAGCGGCGATCAGCGGCGGCAGATCTCGAGCACCAACACGTTGCTGCACGAGGATCCGAGCGTCGACGGCGTCAAGACCGGGCACACCTCCGACGCCGGGTACGTCTTGATCTCGTCGGCCAAGCGCTCGGGCGTCTCGCTGCTCTCGGTGGTGATGGGCGCGCCCAGCGAGGCCGCGCGTGACGCCGAGAGCGCCGAGCTGCTCGACTTCGGCTTCTCCCGCTACGAGCGCCGGAAGCCCGTCCGTCGCGCGGAGGCGATCGCGGAGGCGGAGGTCCGCTATGAGGACGATCCGCTGCCGATCGTCGCGGCACGGGCGATCCAGGTCTCCGCGAGGAACGATCAGAAGATCGACGTGGAGGTCGACGCTCCGACCGAGGTCGAGGGCCCGCTCGCCGCCGGCGAGCGGCTCGGGACGGTGACCGTGCGGCTCGACGGCCGCGTCGTCGGTCGCTCCCCGCTGCGGGCCGGGCGCGAGGTCGACGCCCCGGATCTGCTTGACCGTATCGGCGGCCCGATCGTTGCCCTGACCGCGCTCGCGCTGCTTGTCGTCATACTGCTGCTGATCGCACGAGTGGTGCGTGGGCGGGGTGGTCGCGGTCGCGACCTCCGAAGCCCGGAGGAGAGAGCAATGAGCCGGCAACAGCGGGCTGTCAAGCGAAACGGGAGCTCACGGAGATGATTCTCACCGTAACCCTGAACATCGCTTTGGATCGAACGGTCGCGGTGCCGCGGATGGGTCTCGGCAACCGGCATCGGGTCGTCGATTCGCGGACGACCGCGGGCGGGAAGGGCGTCAACATCGCCCGCGCCCTGCGGCGCCTCGGGGAGCCGGTGATCACGACCGGGATGGCCGCCGGCCCGACCGGGCAGCGGATCCGGGAGCTGCTCGACGCCGAGCAGGTGCTGCACGACTTCATCGAGGTTCGCGGGGACTCGCGCACGAACCTCTCGATCATCGACCCGACGTCGGGGGTCCAGACCGAGATCAACGAGCGCGGCCCGCAGGTGAGCGAGGACGATTTCGCGCGGTTCTCGGAGCGGCTCCTCTATCTCGCCTCCGGCGCGGACACCTGCGTGATCGCGGGCTCGCTTCCCCCGGGCCTGGAGACCGATGCGTACGCGGATCTGATCGCCCAGCTTCGCGAGTCCGGCTTGACGACGGTACTCGACACCGACGGTGAGCCGATGCGCGCGGCGCTGCGCGGGGGGCCGCACGTCGTCGCTCCGAACGTGGGCGAGGCCGAGGAGGTGGTCGGCTACGAGTTCAGCGACCCGGAGGATCTCGCGGTGGCACTCGGCGGACTGGTCGAGATGGGTGCCGGGGAAGCGATCATCACGACCGAGTCGGGGTGCATCGGCCTGGTCGGGGAGGGGGCGCGCCGGGACTGCCTGAGGGCGGAGATCGAGCCGCTCGCGCCGATCGCGAGCATCGGTTCCGGCGACGCCTTCGTCGCCGGCTACGTCCGTGCCCGCCGCAGCGGCGGCGATGCCTCGGAATGCCTCGCTTACGGCGTCGCCTGCGGGGCGGAGTCGACCCAGCACCTGGGAGCCGGGACGGTCGACCACGCCGAGGTCGAGAAGCTGCGGGGCAGCGTCTCCGTCGCCCGCGTCGACGCCTCCGCGCGCGCCGCCTGAGGCTCCCGCTCACCGGGTCGCTCCCCGCGAACCCGCACTTTGCGGATCCCGCTCCGGCAGCGGCCGACCGGGGCCGTCGACCCCGGCACCTACAATCCTCTCTCTGCATACGAGCAAGGGAGCGCACCCAGTTGGAAGTTGAGATCGGACGCGGGAAGAAGGCCAGGCGCGCCTACGGATTCGACGACATCGCGATCGTGCCCTCACGGCGCACGCGCGACCCTGACGACATCGACATCACCTGGACGCTGGGTCCCTACCGTTTCGAGCTGCCCCTGCTCGCATCGGCGATGGACGGTGTCGTCAGCCCGAGGACGGCGGCGTTGATCAACAAGCTCGGCGGCCTCGGCGTCCTCAACCTCGAGGGCATCTGGTCCCGCTACGAAGATGCCGATGAGCAGCTCGAGCGGATCGCGGCCGCGCCTCCGGGTGAGTCGACGCGGCTCATGCAGGAGATCTACCAGGAGCCGGTCAAGCCGGAGCTGATCGCTCAGCGGATCGAGGAGATCAAGGCGGAGGGAGCGGTCTGCTGCGGCTCGCTGACGCCGCAGAAGGTCGGCGAGTACCACGAGGTCGCGCTCGAGGCGGGCCTCGACATCCTCGTCGTCCAGGGAACGGTGATCTCCGCCGAGCACGTCTCCTCGGCTTCGGAGCCGCTCAACCTGAAGGAGTTCATCGCCGGCGCCCCGGTGCCGTGCATCGTCGGCGGCTGTGCCTCCTACTCGACCGGGCTTCACCTGATGCGCACCGGCGCCGTCGGCGTCCTCGTCGGCGTCGGGCCCGGTGCGGCCTGCACGACCCGTG
>CAZXKG010000052.1:14927-18181 GCA_964641695.1 uncultured Conexibacter sp. | reverse complement strand
GAGGCCGTGCTGCGCATCTTCGACCGCCAGAGCTGGCTGCGCGTCAACCGCGCTCATGCCCCGCATCGCACCCGAGCTCTACGACTTCGTCGCCGCCGACGATGGCGAGTACCTGCGCGTGGCCGAGGCCGTGCTGCGCATCTTCGACCGCCAGAGCTGGCTGCGCGTCAACCGCGCTCGCGCCCGGATCAAGGTCCTGGTCGACAAGATCGGGATGGACGCGTTCCGCGAGATGGTCGACCGTGAGCTGGAGGGCGATTGGACGGCTGAGCGCGACTTCTCGATCGAGAGGCTGCTGCCCGACCTCGACGAGGAGGGCGCCGCCCCCCCGCGCCCCAGGAACGTCTCCTCCCCGAACGGCGACCACTCGGAGTTCGAGGCGTTCTGCGCCGACAACGTCGAGCCGCAGCGCCAGGAGGGCTTCTCGACCGTCCACGTGAAGGTCACCCGGGGCGACCTCAGCCCTGAGCAGTTCCGCGGCCTGGCAACGATCATGCGGGACTTCTGCGGCGGCAGCGCGCGCACGACCGTGGATCAGAACTTCGTCCTGCGCTGGGTGCGAGACGAGTCGGTGTACGAGGTCTACTCCGCGCTCCGCGAGCTCGGCCTCGCCGACGCGGGCGCCGACAGGATCACCGACGTCGTCTCCTGCCCGGGGACGGACTCGTGCAAGCTCGGCATCACCGCCTCGATGGGCCTCAACCGGGCGCTGCAGGAGCGGGTCGAGTCGATGAACATCACCGACCCGCTGACCCGCAAGATCCACCTGAAGATGAGCGGGTGCCCGAACGGATGCGGGCAGCACCACATCGGCACGATCGGCTTCTACGGCGCCTCGATCAAGGTCGGCGACCGGCAGATGCCCGCCTACATCCCACACGTCGGCGGCCTCGCCGCCGACGGCGAGGTCGAGTTCGGCTCCCGCTTGAAGTCGCGGCTCCCCGCGAAGCGGGTCCCCGACGCGGTCGAGCGCTGGCTCCGCATGTACGAGGCCGAGCGCAACGACGGCGAGGAGTTCAAGGCCTTCGCCGACCGGGTCGGGACGAGCCGCTTCGAGGAGGAGATCAAAGACCTCGCGATCCCGGCCGAGTTCACCCTCGACAACATGCTCCAGTTCATCGACTGGAACCGGCGCGATCCCTACAAGGTCGTGCGGGGCGAGGGCGAATGCGCGATCTGAGCCCGTACGAGATCTCCGGGCCTCGAGCGCCCGGAGAGAGCCGGAGCTGAGCGCCGTGGCCTCCGGGGCGTCGTTGCCGATCATCGAGGTCGAGCGCGTGCCCGAGCGGGCGGAGCCCCACTCCCAGGCGGCCGCGCTGACGACCGGAGGGGGAGACCCGATCGACCCCCGGGAGGTGAACGCGGAGCTCGAGGGCCTCAGCGCCGAGCAGGTGATCGCTTGGGCGCTCGACACCTTCCACCCGCACCTGCGCTTCGCCAGCTCGTTCCAGAAGACGAGCTCGGTGACGGTGGACATCGTCAGCAAGCTCGTCGCCGAGCGCGCCGACATCGAGCAGCCGAACTTCTTCTACCTGGACACGGGCGTGCTGTTCGAGGAGACCTACATCACCCGCGACGCGCTCTCGGCCCGCTACGGGATCGACTTCCAGCGCTTCTCGGGCATCAGCCTGCAGGAGCAGGCGGACCTCTACGGGGACGCCCTCTGGGAGCGTCAGCCCGACGCCTGCTGCGGGATCCGCAAGGTCGAGCCGATGCGGGAGGCACTCAGCGGCATCGACTGCTGGGTCTCCGGCATCCGCCGCCAGGACTCGCAGACCCGCGCCGGCGCGGCCAAGTTCGGATGGGACAAGCGATTCGGCCTCTGGAAGCTGAACCCGCTCGCCGACTGGACCGAATCCGACGTCTGGGACTACATCAACGAGCACCAGATCCCTTACAACCCACTCCACGACGCGGGCTTTCCCTCGATCGGCTGCACGCACTGCACGCAGCCCCCAGGAGAGAGCGGCCATCCGCGATCGGGACGATGGGCCGACGCCCACAAGACCGAATGCGGCCTGCACGGCTGACCTCGAACTCCGAGTCGCCTGTAGCTTTCCGTCCCGCACCCGGACGACCGAATCGAACCCCCAGCTAGGAGCCCCTGCCAGATGAGCGACAAGACACTGACCCTGTCCGCCCGCCAGACCGCCGATTTCGAGCTGCTCGCCAACGGCGGGTTCGCCCCGCTGAACGGGTTCATGGGATTCGAGGACTGGAAGTCGAGTGTCGAGAACATGACGCTGTCCGGCGGCGAGGAGGTCTGGTCGATCCCGGTCGTGCTCGCCACCGGGCTCGACGCGAAGGAGGGCGATGTCGTCTCCCTGAACGCGTCCAACGACAAGCCGCTCGGCCGGATCCGGGTCAGTGAGGTCTTCGAGCGCGACCTCGAGCGCGAGGCGGAGCTCGTCTACGGCACCACCGACGACGAGCATCCGGGCGTGGCGGCGACCTACCAGGAGGGCACGCGCTGCCTCGCCGGCGAGATCGAGGCCGACGACGCGCCCGACCACGAGGACGCCTTCATGCGCCGCTACTTCACGCCGGAGCAGTCGCGGAAGGAGTTCGCCGACCGCGGCTGGAAGCGCATCGTCGCCTTCCAGACCCGCAACCCGATCCACCGCGCGCACGAGTACCTGACCAAGGCCGCGCTCGAGGTCTGCGACGGTCTCTTCCTGCACCCCCTGATCGGCGAGACGAAGAAGGGCGACATCCCCGCCGACGTGCGGATGAAGTGCTACGAGGTCCTGATGGAGAACTACTACCCGAACGATCGGGTGGTGCTCGGCGTCAACCCGGCCGCGATGCGCTACGCGGGTCCCCGCGAGGCGATCTTCCACGCGATCGTCCGCCGCAACTACGGCGCCACCCACTTCATCGTCGGCCGCGACCACGCCGGCGTCGGCGACTACTACGGCACCTACGACGCGCAGCAGATCTTCAACGAGATCGACATCGACAAGCTGGGCATCCGGCCGCTGATGTTCGAGCACACGTTCTGGTGCTACAAGTGCGAGGGCCTCGGATCGTTCAAGACCTGCCCCCACACCCAGGAGGACAGGCTCTTCCTGAGCGGGACCAAGGTCCGCGAGATGCTCTCGAGCGGAGAGGCTCCCCCGCCGGAGTTCTCCCATGCTCGACACCCAACTGAAGACCCAACTCAAGGCCTACCTGGAAAAACTGGTGCGCCCGGTGACGATCATCGCCTCGGTCGACGATGGCGAAAAATCCGTCGAACTCCTCGCGCTGGTCGA
>CAZXKG010000052.1:8314-14917 GCA_964641695.1 uncultured Conexibacter sp. | reverse complement strand
TCCCGTCCCGAAGTCGCCGAGATCCTCATCGACGCCTACAAGGAGATGTAGCGGACTCCGCTACCCCGTACCCGAAGGCGCGAACCAAACCGAGACAGGAGACGAACGACGAATGGCCGAACAAAGGGCACATAGGGGATTCACCCTCTGGATGACGGGGCTCTCCGGCTCCGGGAAGTCCACGATCACCGAGGTGCTGATCGACGAGTTCGAGGAGCGGGACATCCCGCTCGAGGTGCTCGACGGCGACATCGTTCGCGAGAACCTCTCCAAGGGCCTCGGCTTCTCCAAGGAGGACCGCGACACCAACATCAACCGCATCGCCTTCGTCGCCGACCTGCTCTCCCGCAACGGCGTCCCCGTGATCACCGCCGCGATCTCGCCCTACCGCGAGACCCGCAACGCGGCCCGCAAGCTCCACGAGGGCAAGGGCGAGTTCGTCGAGATCTTCGTCGCCACCTCCCTGGAGGACTGCGAGGAGCGCGACACGAAGGGCCTCTACGCGAAGGCCCGCTCCGGCGAGATCAAGGAGTTCACCGGCGTCTCCGACCCCTACGAGGAGCCCGAGAGCCCAGAGATCCGCGTCGAGACCGCCGACAAGACCCCCGAGGAGAGCGCCGCCCTGATCCTGGCGTACCTGGAGGAGCGGGAGCTGATCCCGAGCAAGTAGAGGACCCGCCGGCCCAACTCTGCGGCCAGGCCGCTGCTTGCAGGCAACACCGGATAACCGCGGTCGCCCGGACGGGCGAAGCCCAGAGGACGCCGCGGCGGGTATCGCGAATCGCTACCCCCCCAGTGCTCCCAGCCGCCTGATCGTTCCCTCGCGCTCCGTCCCGAAGACGATCGCGATCATGGAGTCGGCGCCGGCGTCCGCGAACCGGGCGAGGCGGGACTCCAGCTGATCCGGGCGGCAGGCGATGCCGCACATGTCGATCACGTCCGCCGAGAGGGCCATCGCGGCGCCGATCCGGTCGCCGCTCAGGAACTTGTCCTGGACCTCGTGCGCCTCGTCGGCGAGGCCGTTGGCGGCGAGCAGGTCGACGTAGAAGTTCTTGTCCTTGGCGCCCATGCCGCCGAGGTAGAAGCTGATCAGGGGACGTAGCGCGTTGCGCGCCTCGTCGAGGTCGTCGTCGACCGCGACGGGAACGCTCGGCGCAACGTCGATCTCGCTGCGGTCCCGTCCCGCCCGCTCGAGCCCCCGATTCAACGCCTCGCCCAGGCCCGCGCCGTCGTCGGGGTCGAAGAACGCCGGGATCCATCCGTCGGCGATCTCGCCGCACAGCTCCACCGACTTCGGCCCGATCGCCCCGAGGTAGATCGGCAGCCGCTCCTGAACGGGCTTCGCCATCAGCTTCAGCGGCTTGCCGAGCCCCATCCCCTCCTCGGTCGGGATCTGGAACTCGCGACCGGCGTGGACGACCGGCTCGCGGGCCCAAGCCATCCGCACGATCTCGACGTACTCGCGGATCCGTCCCAGCGAGCGCTCGAACGGGACCCCGTACCAGCCCTCGGAGACCTGCGGCCCCGAGACGCCGAGCCCGAGACGCATCCGGCCCCCTGAGATCACGTCCAAGGTCGCCGCGGCCATCGCCGCGGCGGTCGGCCGCCGGGCCGGGATCTGCATCAGCCCCGAACCGATCCCGATCCGCTCGGTGCGATCGGCGAGCACGGCGAGCACCGAGACCACGTCCTGCCCCCAAGCTTCCGAGACCCAGATCGACTCGATGCCCGCCTCGTCGGCCGTAAGCGCCATAGCGATCTGCTCCTCCAGTGAGTACCAGGGCCAGTAGAGCGCGGAGAGGTGAATCTTCATGCCGGGAACCTATTCTCTGGCGCGGTTCTGAGGCGCAGCCCCGCCCGCGGGTCCAACCGCCCAGCTCTGCGGCGGCGTCCCTGCTTCCCGGTCTCATTGGCCAACCGACCGGACAGGACGCGAAGCGGAGGATCCGGTCGATATCTTCCCGCGCCGTGACCCAACCGCAGGAACCGATCTCAGGCACCTACAAGACGGCCATGCTGGCCACTACCCCGCTGATCAAGTGGTGGAGCCGAATGGAGGTGAGCGGCGTCGATGCTCTCCCCACCGGCGGGCCGACGCTGATCGTCGGCAACCACGACAGCTACTGGGATCCGGTCGCCGTCGGCATCGCCGGGCGACATCGCCGTCAGATCCGTGCGCTCGCCAAGTCCAGCCTCTGGGACGTCAAGCCTCTGGCGCCGGTCCTCGACGGGATGGGCCAGATCCCGATTCGGCGCGGTGAGGGCGACGCCGCTGCGCTCTCGGCCGCGATCGAGCAACTCCGGGCGGGCGCCTGCATCGGGATCTTCCCCGAGGGCACGCGGGCGCTTGGCCGGGAGCTACGCGCTCGCAGCGGCGTCGGGCGCCTGGCGCTGGAGGTGCCCGAGGCACGACTCGTCTGCGTCGCGGTCAGGGGGACGGTCGACGTCGCCCGCGTCCCGACCAGGCCACGGATCGAGATCGAGTTCTTCGAGCCGGAGAGCGGGCAGGCGCGCCCCGGCGAGGAGCCGGGCGAGATCGCCGTCCGCCTCCTCGCCGAGTGCCGGGCCAGAGCGCCGATTCCCGCCTGAGCGGGGTGTCCGGGCTGAACGCACGGAACCAGCGGGCGCCGCAGCGCCTGCCTGCTCGGTGCGTTCTCGCTGAAGTCGACTGAGACGTGCGCTCAGATCACGAGCCCGGGCGCGCCGGAACCTGCGGCTCGCCGAGGCCGTAGGTGTCGTAGTCGCCCCACTTCGAGAAGGTCTTGTGGGTCGGGCCGTGGAAGTCCGACGACGCCGTGGCCACCAGACCGAACTCCTCGCAGAGCTCCAGGCAGTGGCGGGTCTGCTCCTCGGTATGTGGCGGGTAGAAGGTCTCGATCCCGTCGAGCCCGACGTCCCTGACGAGGCTCTCGACCAGGTCCCTGACCTGGACCGGGTCCTTGACGTCCCAGTAGGGGTGGGCGACGACGGCAACCCCGTCGGCCTCGTGGATGATCCGTACCGCCTCCTCGGCGCTCGGCCAGCTACGGGAGACGAACGCCTTCGCGCCGGGCACCAGGTACTCCTCGAAGAACGGCCCGAGGTCGGGTCCCGCGCCGGCGGCCTTGGCTATGTGCGGGCGGCCGATCGCGTCGGCGGCGCCCGCCTTGGCGACCGCGTCCTCGAAGCTCACCTCCACCCCGTGCTCGTTGAGCTTGGCGATGATCTGCTTGGCCCGATCCACCCGCTCCTGCTGGGCGCGATCGCAGGCGGGCTGGATCTTCTCGACGTCCACCCAGTAGCCGCAGATGTGGAGATCCTCCGAGTACTTGTGGACGCAGGACATCTCCGTGGCGGGGACGTTCTCGATGCCGAGCTCGGCCGCCACGCGGCTGGCCTCCTCGACGCCGGCGACGCCGTCGTGGTCGGTGAGCGCCATCACCGTGATGCCCGCTTCGGCTGCTGAGCGGACCACGTCGGCGGGTTCGAGCTGGCCGTCGGAGACGGTCGAATGAGACTGCAGATCGATCATGCGGGTCATTCTTGCGTATTCTGGTCAACAAATGTCTCCGCGTCACCCGTTCAGATGAGGATCTCCGCCAAGGCCGACTACGCCGTCCGCGCCACGATCGAGCTCGCTGCCTCCCCCGACGGAGTCCCGATCAAGGGCACGAAGCTGGCCGAGGCCCAGGAGATCCCCCTGCAGTTCCTCGAGCAGATCCTGCTCGACCTCAAGCGCGCCGGCCTGGTCCGCACCAAGCGCGGCGCTCGCGGCGGCTACTGGCTCGCCGACAAGCCGGCGAAGGTCTCGGTGGCCGACGTGATCCGCGCGGTCGAGGGACCCCTCGCGAACATCCAGGATCTGCCGCCCGAGGAGACTCGCTACATCGGCTCCGCCGAGAAGCTGCGCGACGTCTGGATCGCGGTCAGGCAGAACCTGCGCGAGGTGCTCGAGCAGGTGACGCTGGCCGACCTCGTCGCCAAGCGGCTCCCCGACGACGTCACCGCGCTCCTCGACGAGCCCGAGGCCTGGGTCGCCCGCGGCGAGACCGGCAGCTACGAGGCGATCCGCTGAAACGGTGCTGCCCGCGCCTTCCGCTAACATCGCGCGCCAATCCAGACCGAGTCGGTCGAGATAGTCGGGAAGAAGACCTAGGAGCGACCCCGCCCATCGCGAGCCCGGCGCACTGACCAGCACCTGCACCCACTTCAGCGATGGATCCGGCAATCGTCCTCTTCGGCTTCGGCATCGGCGTGCTCGTCGGCATGACCGGGATGGGCGGCGCCTCGCTGATGACGCCGATGCTGATCCTCGTCTTCGGGATCAGCCCGGTCACGGCGATCGGCACCGACATCCTCTACGCCGCCGTGACCAAGACCGTCGGCGGGGTCCAGCACCTTCGGGCCGGCACCGTGCACAAGGGCCTCGCCTTCTGGATGGCGGTCGGCAGCGTCCCGGCAGCGCTTGCCGGGGTCGGGATGATCGAGTACCTCAAGGACACCGTCGGCGAGGACCAACTCGACGGGATCGTCTTCGGCATCCTCGGCGCCACCCTGCTGGTCGTCGGGATCGCCACGGCGCTGCGCACGATCTTCATCCCGGACGTGATCAAGGAGCGGTACGCCCTCCACCTGCAGCGCCGCCACATCATCGCCGCAGTCGCGACCGGGGTGACCACGGGCTTCGTCATCGGCCTCACCTCCGCGGGGTCGGGCACGCTGATCGCGATCATCCTGATCGCCGTCTTCCGACTCGTTCCCAAGCGCGTCGTCGGTACCGACATCTTCCACGCGGCAGTCCTGCTCTGGGCCGCCGGGCTCGCTCACTTCGGCGCCGGCAACGTCGACCTCGAGCTGGTCGGAACGATCCTGCTCGGCTCCATCCCCGGCGTGCTCGTCGGCGGCAAGCTCGCCCTCAAGAGCCCGAAGAACCTGCTGCGCGGAGCGCTCTCCGTGGTGCTGATCGCCTCGGGCATCACGCTGATCACGAAGGGGGACGGACCGGTCGTGATGGTCACGATCGCCGCCGTCACCCTCCTCTTCGGCGTCATCTTCACCTACGTGCTGCGCCGCGAGGTCAAGCTGCCGCACGGCGAGGGCGTGCGGGCATGGCGGCTCGTCAGCGTGCCGTGGAAGCGCTCTCCGCATCTGCTCTCGATCGACCCCGGCGAGGACCAAGCCGCCGGCAAGAGCGCGGAGATTTCTCCGGATGGGCACGAGTCCCGCGGCGGCGCCGCCAAGAGCGGCGACCCGCCGGATCGAACCTCCGTCTGAGCGTAGGTCTCGGCGACCCGCGCTCGGCTGGCTCGGCCGCGCGGGGCAACGTACTGGCGGCTGCACACACCGGAGCGGAGCCGAGCGATAGCCTCAGGCGATGGACTTCAACTACAGCCCCCGTCTCACCGAGCTTCTCGAACGCGTCCGTGGGTTCATGGAAGAGCACGTCTACCCCGTGGAGGCGGAGGTCGCCGCTGCCGTCGACGCGGAGGTCGCACCGGGAGTGGCCTACCCGAAGGCGCTCGTCGAGCTCCGCGAGAAGGCCAGGGACGAGGGGCTCTGGAACCTGTTCATGCCCGAGGAGGAGTACGGACCGGGTCTGACCAACTGGGAGTACGGCGTGCTCTGCGAGGAGATGGGCCGGAGCCCGTTCGTCGCCCCGTCGGTCTTCAACTGCGCCGCGCCCGACACCGGCAACATGGAGATCCTCGCCGAGCACGGCTCGGCCGAGCAGAAGGAACGCTGGCTCGAGCCGGTCCTCAACGGGCACGAGCGCTCGGGCTTCTCGATGACCGAGCCGGAGGTCGCCGGATCCGACCCGACCATGCTGCAGACGAGCGCCGAGCTCGTCGACGGCGAGTGGGTGATCAACGGCCGCAAGTGGTTCACGACCGGGGCGATGGGCGCCAAGTTCGTGATCGCGATGGTCGTGACCGAGCCCGACGCCGCCCCCCATGCCCGGGCGAGCATGATCATCGTCCCGATCGATGCGCCCGGCTTCGAGCTGGTCCGCTCGGTCTCGGTGATGGGCCATGAGAAGGGGCCGGGCCACTGCGAGGTCGTCTACTCGGACTGCCGCGTCCCGGAGGAGAACCTCCTCGGCGGTCGCGGCGCCGGGTTCGTGATCGCCCAGGATCGGCTGGGTCCGGGACGCATCCACCACTGCATGCGCGCGATCGGATCCTGTGAACGCGCGATCGAGATGATGGCCAGGCGCGCGAACGAGCGGGTGATGTTCGGCGAGAAGCTCGCCGACAAGCAGTTCATCCAGGACTTCATCGCGCTGAGCCGGATCGAGACCGAGCAAGCCCGGCTGCTCACCCTGCACGCCGCCTGGAAGATGGACACGGTGGGCAAGCGCGAGGCGCGCCGCGAGATCTCGATGATCAAGGTCGCCGCCTCCAACGTCGTCATGGACGTCCTCGACCGGGCGATCCAGGTCCACGGCGCGCTCGGCATGTCCGACGACATCCCGCTCGCGGCGATGTGGCGCTACAGCCGGATGCTGAAGATCGTCGACGGCGCCGACGAGGTGCACAAGATGGTTATCGCCCGCCGCGAGATCAACCGCTGGTCTGACGGGCCCGGAGCGTCCTGAGCGGAGTCCTCGTCGTCTCACGACCCTTC
>CAZXKG010000052.1:4651-8214 GCA_964641695.1 uncultured Conexibacter sp. | reverse complement strand
TTGGTCGCTTCGACTCCTGCGTCCGCCGCTCAGAACGCTCCGGGCCGCGTCAGGGGATTCCGGGGCGGAGCGTCCTGAGCGGAGTCCTCGTCGTCTCACGACCCTTCTTGGTCGCTTCGACTCCTGCGTCCGCCGCTCAGAACGCTCCGGGCCGCGTCAGGGCGTCACTCCCCGGATAGAGTCCGCGCCCCATGGTGGAGACCGAGATCAAAGGCCTTCTGGTCGATTACGGCGGCGTGCTGACGACCAACATCTGGGAGGGCTTCGACATCTTCTGCGCGGGCGAGGGCCTGGAGCCGGGATCGGTGCTGGAGCTGTTCCGCCAGGACGGCGACGGACTCGGCCTGCTCCGCTCCCTGGAGCGTGGCGCAATCGAGGACGCCGAGTTCGAACGCAGCTTCGGCAAGCTGCTCGGCGTGCCGCCGGAGGGCCTGATCGGACGGCTGTTCGCCGGGCTCGAGCCGGAGCCGACGATGATCGCGGCGGTCGAGGCGGTCCGCGATGCAGGCTTCAAGACGGGGCTGATCACGAACTCCTGGGGGACCGGGATCTACGACCGGGCGCCGCTCAGCATCTTCGACCAGACCGTGATCTCCGGCGACGTCGGGCTCCACAAGCCGCAGCCGGAGATCTACCTGCTCGGGGCGGAGCGGATCGGGGTCGACCCGGCGGCGTGCGCGTTCGTCGACGATCTCCGCGAGAACGTCGCCGGAGCCGAGGCCGTCGGCATGACCGCGGTGCTCCATCGCGACCCGCAGGCCACGGTGGAGCGCCTGTCGGAGATGTTCGGGATCGACCGGTCCCCCTGAGCGAGCTTCCGAGCCCGGCAGGAGCCCCGAGCGCCGCAGCTCAGCAGACCCGCTCGCGGCCGAGCAGACCATCCCCGCTCAGGGTCGCCTCGACCTCGACGGTGAGCGGTCCCGGAGCGTTCTCGCCGACCTCGAGGATCGTCGACTCCCGGCCCCCGTCGCGCAGGCACGCCGACCTCGAGCGAACCTCGAAGTAGGGGGAGTAGTCGATCCGCAGCTCGTACTCGCCCGGACCCGGAGCGCGGACCGTGAAACGGTCGGGACCGAGCTCCTCGACGACCGCACCCCCGAGCGCGAGCGGAGCTCCGGCCCCGCTGCCCGCAGGCTGCTCGACCCGCCACAGGCGCCAGTGCTCGCCGGCGATCGGAAGCTCCCGCAGGTAGGGCAGATCCCCCTCTCCCAGCAGCTCCGCCTCCGGTTCGGACAGGTAATCGCGCCGGGCGTCGTTGAGGGCGACGTAGGAGACACCGTGACGCTCCAGCCACCGGCGGTAGCCGGATGCGCTCAGCTCCTCCCCGCTGTGCAGCGCCTCGATGTCCTCATACTCGAGCTGACGCATCCAGCCTCGCGCCAGCGGATAGCGGTCGGCCACGTAGGCTGCCTCGAACCGGTTCTCGCTGATCGGGACCTCGACCCGGAACGGCAGCCCCTGCTGCTGCTCCGAGATCCGGTCGAGCTCGGCCAGCAGCGGTTGGTAGAAGGCACGCTCGGTCGACGGATCCCCCGATCCCTTGGCGAAGTCACGGACGGGCGCCCCGAGCTGCCACCACAGAAGCGGCGCCGCGAGCAGGAGCAGGAGCACGGGCCGGCGATCGAAGAGGATCAACGCCGCGAGCGGGCCCGCCAACAGCGCGCCGAGCCGCGGGGCGTTGTTGCCGATCGGGGTCGCGACGACGAACGCGACCACGACGATCGCGGCGTAGACGACCAGCCCGAGCCAGAGCACCCGTAGCTCCGGGCGCTCGCGCCAGACGGGAAGCGCGAGGCCGATCGCGATGAAGGCGGCGACCGCCCACAGCGAGGTCCATCCGAAAGGCTGCTCCCCCCCGGTCGGGAAGGCGACGATCATCGCCAGCAAGGCGATGCCCGCGCCGACGCCGACCGCGAGGCCCTCGGCGGGCTTGCGAGAGAGCACCAGCGCCGCCGCGGCGATCCCGGTGAAGAGCCCGGCCAGAGGGGCGGCGAAGGAGGAGGCGGCGGCGAGCAGGAAGGCGGCGGCGAGAGCGATCGCGCGGCCCCTCCCCCGGCTGCGGTCCGCCACCTCGAGGGCTGTGACCGCAGCGAGCACGGCGGCGACGCCGAACGCCAGGCCGAGCATGAAGGTGAGGCGGCCCGTGTAGAGCATCGCGCTGATCCCCAGCGCGAACCAGAGCGCCGCGATGTCGGCGCCGCGCCCCGGCAGGGTCCTCGTGCAGATGGAGGCGAAGCACGTCGCCGCGAGGACCGCGGAGGCGGCGCCGACGAGCTGCGGGCCGAAGAGCGCCCCCAGCGGCGGGTAGAGGAGGCTGTAGCCGGGGACGAGGAAGCCCGAGTACCAGGCCTCGCTCCACAGCACCCACCCCTCCCGCTCCCAGAGCTCAGCGCGGAACGTCTGCGCGGCGAGGTCGGTGCTCGCCGGCTCGAATATCAGGCAGGGCAGGGCGACGAGCAGCGCCAGCAGCGCCGCTACGGAGCTCCTGCCGCCTGGCACGCGGTCGAACGCGCCACTCGGCGCGCGATCGAGCGACGAGCTCGCGAGGGGATCCCCCACGGGCTCACCCCTTCGCGTACTCGAGCCGGATCTGCTTTCCCTTCAGCTTGGTTCCGTCGAGACGCTCGAGCGCCAGGGCGGCCGCCTCCTCGGTCAAGTCGACGAACGTGAACCGCTCGAGCACCCGTACGTCCTCGATCGCGTCGGCGTCGACCACCGCGCCCTCGCGCAGTGCCCAGCGAACGTCCTCCTCCTCGATCCCGCTGCGTGCCCCGCGGTTGATGAAGAGCTTGACGACGCCGTCGTCATCGTCCGGCCCCTCGTCGCCGTCGTGAGCGATCGAGCTCTCCTCGATGGGCTCCTCGGACGTCGTCTCGACCTCCTCGCCGGCGACCTCCTCGCCGGGCAGGCCCTCGGCGAGCTCCGCGTCCGCGGTGTCCCCGTCCTCCGGCCGCGAGCGGGAAGATTTGGCGGGCTCCACGGCCGCGAGCGGGGCCTCCGAGACCTCGGGAGCGGCCGGGGACTCGGGTATCTCGCGCGCCTCAGGGGGAGCGGGGATCTCGGCCGGAGCGGCCACCTCGGCCTTCGACCCCTCCGAGGGCTCCCCCCTCCGGCGATGGCGACGCCGCGGGCGCGGAGCGTGGTCGAGGCGCTCCTCCGGCGGCTCCCACTCCCCGATCGAGGTCTTGGCCTCCGCCTCGATCCGATCGATCTCGGAGCGCTCCTTCGGCGTCACGAAGGTGATCGCCCGGCCGGTCCTGCCCACGCGTCCGGTGCGGCCGATGCGGTGGACGTAGATCTCCGTGTTGTTGGGGAGATCGAAGTTGATCACGTGGGTGACGTGCTCGATGTCGAGCCCGCGGGCGGCGACGTCGGTGGCCACCAGCAGGGGTGACTGGTGCTCTTTGAAGGCGATCATCACCCCGTCACGCTGGCCCTGGCTCATGTCGCCGTGGAGCGCGCGCGAGCGCAGGCCACGGTCACCGAGCGCGCGATCGAGCCGCGCGGTGCCGATCTTGGTCCGGCAGAAGACGATCGCCTGCTCGGGCTCCTCGGCCTTCAGC
>CAZXKG010000052.1:0-4641 GCA_964641695.1 uncultured Conexibacter sp. | reverse complement strand
CCCTGGAGTCGACCTCGACGTAGGCCTGCTCGATCGCGTCCACGGTCAGCTTCTTCGGCGTGACCGAGATCCTCACCGGGTCGTACATGTAGGTCTCGGCCAGCTTCGCGATCGGTGGCGGCATGGTCGCGCTGAAGAGCATCGTCTGACGCCCGCCGGGACACATCCGCAGGATCCTCTCGACGTCCTCGATGAAGCCGAGGTCGAGCATCTCGTCTGCCTCGTCGAGGACGACGTAGCGGGTTCCGGTGAGGACGAGGGCCCCCCGGGAGATCAGGTCCTTCATCCGCCCGACCGTCGCCACGATCACGTGAGCCTTGCTCCGCACCCGCGCCGCCTGGTCGCGGACCGAGGTGCCGCCGAAGACGGCGACGACGTTGAGGTCGAGGTGCTCGGCGTAGGAACGCAGGGCTTGCGTCACCTGGATGCAGAGCTCGCGCGTCGGCGTGAGGACGATCGCCTGGGTCTCGTCGTTGTCGGCGTCGATGTACTGCAGCAGCGGCAACCCGAACGCGGCGGTCTTCCCGGTCCCGGTCTGCGCCTGGCCGAGCACGTCGTGGCCGGCGAGCAGCTCGGGGATCGCCTGCGCCTGGATCGGCGAGGGTGCTGCGAAGCCGAGCTCCTCCAAGGCGGTGAGGATGTCCTCCTTCAGCCCGAGCTCGCGGAATGTGGTGCTTGAATCGCTCTCGTTCTCGGGTTCGCCCATCGGCGCCGGAGGTTACGGGTTTCGGGCATCGCCCGACTCTGTCTTCCCCCAACCTGGCGTGATGTTGCGATTGAGCGGGTTACCTCAGGCTGTAGACCGATCGCATCGTCGTTGCGATGATGCGCTGTATGGACGTTCCACATCGCCTCGGCGAGAACCTCCGACGGCTTCGCGCCGACGCCGGCCAGACCCAGGAGCAGCTCGCCGCACGCGCCGCCGTGCACCGGACGGTGATCTCGCAGCTGGAGACCGGCGATCGGGAACCGCGAGCGACCACGATCGTGAAGCTCGCCGGTGCCCTCGGAGCCGAACCGGGTGATCTGCTCGCGGGGATGAAGTGGACCCCGCCGGAGCAAAGCGGCGGGGACTTCGACTTCGGCTGACCTTCCCCGATCACCGACGCTGTCTGCATCCTCAGCGTGTGATCTGCTGTTACGTTTACACCGGTGTCAACACGCCGCACGCTGGGATTGACGATTCCGGCACATACGTGTCCGTGTTCGGTCACAGTCGCGAGCGGGGAACGGCTGCGGCCGCTTCTAAGATCGAACACTCGTTCGCTACGCAAACCCCGACCGGATGAGCGAAATATGGAAGATCACGGATTTCCAACCCAATCGACCCCGGCTGAGGACGACGCCCAGACTCAGGCGCTGGTACTCGGGCTGGTCCTCGCCGAGCACCCCAAGCAGCTGACGTTCGCGGAAGCCGCCCGAGCCCTGGTGGGCGAGGACGCTGACGGAGCCACGGAGATCGACGCCCTGGCGCGGGCCGTAGGAGATCTGGTCGCCTACGGCCTGCTGCATCGAAACGGCGAGCACCTCGTGCCGAGCCGCGCGGCCCTCCGGTTCGACGAGCTCCCGTTCCCCTAGAGATGGTTGATGCAGATGCCGCCGGGCCGCCGTGAAGTCGCTCAGGCGGACGGGTCGAGCAGCAGCTTGCCCTGCGTCTCGCGGTTCGCCAGGGCAACCTGCGCCTCGGCGACCTCGGACAACCCGTAGATCCCTCCGATCACGACCTCGAGCTCGCCGCTCGCGGTTGCCGCGAACAGCTCGGCGATCCCCCGCTCCAACAGCGCCGGTCGCTGCAGCAGGTGCACGATCCAGAAGCCGACCACCGCCCGCGAGGTGCGCATCAGCCGCTGCGTCCGCACCTCGTTCGGCTGCCGGGAGGCGATCCCGAAGGCGACGAGCCGGCCGAAGGGGGCGAGGACTTCGAGGCACTGCTCGAAGGCATCGCCCCCCGACATCTCGAGCACGACGTCGACCTGGCGACCCTCGTTGGCGTCGAGGATCGCCGCGCCCAGCTCCGGCTCGCGCGAGTCGATCGCGACGTCGGCGCCGAGCCGCTCGGTCAGCGCCCGCTTCTCCGGGGTCGAGGCGAGGGCGATCACCCGGCCCGCGCCGTAGCGCTTGGCGAGCTGCACCGCCAGCGTTCCCGTGCCCCCGGCGGCGGCCTGGACGACCACGCTCTCCCCCGCCGTCAGCCTCGCACTCGTCTCGAGCAACGCCCATGCGGTGAGGCCCTGAAGGAGGACCGCGGCCGCCTGATCGTCGTCGACCCCGTCGGGGATCGGGACGAGCGAGCCCGCGTCCACGGCGACCTTCTCGGCGTAGCCGCCGTGCGTGAGCATCGCCGCGACCCGCTGACCGTCCTCGGTCCGGCCGCTGACCTCCTTGCCCGGAACCAGTGGCAGCTCGGCCTTGGCGAGGTAGACGTTCTCGCGCTCGTGGGTATCGGCGAAGTTCATGCCCGCGCGGATGACGTCGACCAGCACCTCACCCTGCCCGGGCACCGGATCGGGGAGCTCGACCAGCTCCAGCACCTCCGGGCCGCCGAAGCCCTGGATCTGAACGGCACGCATCGACTCGGAGCCTATGCGAGGATCCCGCACCGCATGTCCCTGACAGTGGTTGGATCGATCGCGTTCGACTCCGTTCGCACCCCCTTCGGCGAGCGCGAGCGGATGCTCGGCGGCTCGGCCGTGCATTTCGCGCTGGCGGCGAGCTTCTTCACCGACGTCGGGGTGGTCGGACCGGTCGGCGACGACTTCGGCCCCGAGCAGCACGAGGTGCTCGCCTCGCACGGGATCTCGACCGCGGACGTCGAGCACGTGGAGGGAGGCGAGACCTTCTTCTGGCGCGGGCACTACGAGCACGACATGAACGTCGCTCACACCGACGAGACGCACCTCAACGTCTTCGCCGACTTCCGGCCGAAGCTGTCGGAGGAGTCACGCGCGGCGGACCTCCTCTTCCTCGGGAACATCCAGCCGGACCTGCAGCGGGCGGTCCGCGCGGAGGCCGACGGCGTCAGGCTCGCTGCCCTCGACTCGATGAACCTGTGGATCGACATCGCCCACGACTCGCTGCTGAAGGCGATTGGGGAGATCGACTGCCTGCTGCTCAACGACGCCGAGCTGCGGATGCTGACCGGCAAGCCGAACCTGATCACGGCCGCGAAGGACGTGATGGCGCTGGGACCCCGTGCGGTGGTGATCAAGCGGGGCGAGTACGGAGCCGTCCTGATCACGAACGGCGACATGTTCGCCATCCCCGCCCTGCTGCTCGAGGACGTCCGCGATCCGACGGGCGCCGGCGACAGCTTCGCCGGGGGGTTCCTCGGCTGGCTCGACGGCGCCGGGGCCTACGACCCGAGTCCCGCGGAGCTACGCCAGGCGATGGTGATGGGCTCGGTGATGGCGTCGTTCAACGTGGAGAACTTCGGTACCGATCGAGTGCGCTCCCTCGAGCGCGCCGAGATCGACGCGCGCTTCGCCGAGTTCAAGGCGCTGACCTCCTTCTGAGCCCACACGGCGTTCGCGGGATGCCCGCTTCGACGGGCTTCCGCGGCGGAACATCCCGCGCCGGCATCGACTTCCCGAGCAGCCTCCGCGCCAGGCCGAGGGCCGCGAGGGCAAGCTGGGATACTAGGTCGCGACCTTCAGAGCTTCACATCGACATCGAGGAGAAACGATGCCGGACACAGTCACCATCACCGATAACCGCACGGGGAACACCTACGAGATCGACGTCACCGACGACACGATCCGGGCGATGGACCTGCGCCAGATCAAGGTCAACGAGGACGACTTCGGGATGTTGTCCTACGACCCCGCCTACCTGAACACCGCGTCCTGCCGATCGTCGATCACCTACATCGACGGTGAGGCCGGGATCCTGCAGCACCGCGGCATTCCGATCGAGGAGCTCTGCGAGAAGTCCAGCTACCTGGAGGTCGCCTACCTGCTGGTCTTCGGCGATCTGCCGACCGAGAAGCAGCTCGAGCGCTGGGTTCACGACGTGACCCACCACACGTTCGTCCACGAGGACATGCGCACCTTCTACCGGGGCTTCCGCCACGACGCCCATCCGATGGGGATCCTGCTCGCGGGCGTCGGCGCGATGTCGACCTTCTACCCGGACGCGAACGAGATCGACAACCCGGAGGAGCGCTACATGGCCGCGATCAGGCTGATCGCGAAGATGCCGACGCTCGCCGCGTTCGCCTACCGCCACAGCCTTGGACTTCCCTACGTCTACCCGGACAACGACCTCTCCTACGCCGGCAACTTCCTGGGCATGATGAAGAAGATGACCGAGACCAAGTACGAGCCGGACCCCCGGCTCGAGAAGGCTCTCGACGTTCTCTTCATCCTCCACGCCGACCATGAGCAGAACTGCTCGACGGCAGCGGTGCGGGCCGTTGGCTCCTCGCGGGTGGATCCCTACTCCGCGGTCGCGGCCGGGGTCGCAGCGCTCTACGGCCCGCTTCACGGAGGAGCCAACGAGGCGGTGCTGAAGATGCTGCGGCGGATCGACAAGGTCGAGAACATCCCCGCCTTCCTCGAGGGCGTGAAGGAGGGCAACGAGAAGCTGATGGGCTTCGGGCACCGGGTCTACAAGAACTACGACCCGCGCGCCCGGATCATCAAG
>CAZXKG010000051.1:0-18647 GCA_964641695.1 uncultured Conexibacter sp. | reverse complement strand
GACCCAGTCCCAGAAGCCGAACATGTTCTCGGTGTCGATCCCGAACTTCGAGACCTCCTCGGCGTTGGTCGAGAGCGCCACGAAGTGACGGGCGACCGCCACCTCCTCACCGAGGGTCGAGAGCAGCCACTCGCGCGCGGTGTGAGCGTTGGTCATCGTCTCGAGCGTGGTGAAGGTCTTCGAGGCGACGACGAAGAGCGTCTCCTCGGGGTCGAGATCCCGGGTCTTCTCGGCGAAGTCGGTGGCGTCGACGTTGGAGACGAAGCGGATCTCCAGGTTCCGCTGCGAGTAGTGCCGAAGCGCGCGATGGGCCATCACCGGACCGAGGTCGGAGCCGCCGATGCCGATGTTGATCACGTTGCGGATCGGCTTTCCGGTGAAGCCGCGCCAGGAACCTGCCCGCACCTGCCGGCTGAAGGCTCCCATCCGGTCCAGAACCTCGTGGACGTCCTTGACCACGTCGCGGCCATCGACGAGCAACGATCGCTCACGCGGCATCCGCAGGGCGACGTGGAGGACCGAACGGTCCTCGGTGATGTTGATCCGCTCGCCGGAGAACATCGCCTCGGTCCGCGCCCGAAGGCCCGCGTCTCCGGCCAGCTCGATCAGCAGCCGGACGGTCTCGTCGGTGATCCGGTGCTTGGAGTAGTCGAGGCGCAGCCCCTCCGCCTCGGCGACCAGCCGCTCGCCCCTGTCGGGATCCTCGGCGAAGAGATCGCGCAGGTGCCGGTCGCCGATCTCGCCGTGATGGGCGACGAGCCGATCCCAGGTCGCCAGCATCTTCATCCCCACTCGACCCGAAGGGTCGAGGTCATCTCCTCCCGAAGGGTCGAGGTCATCTGCGCCGGCGTCGTCCGTCATCAGCCCGCGGCCCCGACCGCGCTCTGCTTCGCCTCGATCCGGCCGAGCAGGTCGTTCCACGATTCCTCGAACTTCTTCGCGCCCTCGACCTGGAGCCGGCTCGCCAGCTCGCCGAGGTCGATCCCAGCCTCGGTGAACCGCGCCAGCAGCTCGGCGTTGTCGCCGCCATCGGCGGGGATCACGCCGTTGAAGCTCCCCTCCTCGGCGAGCGCGAGCAGCGTCTCGCCCGGCATCGTGTTGACCGTGTTCGGCGCCGCGAGCTCCTCCACGTACTTGGTCTTGGGCAGCGCCGGATCCTTGGTCCCGGTCGAGGCGAACAGCAGCCGCTGCGGCCGCGCGCCCTCGTTCTCGAGCCGCTGCCAGCGGTCGGAGTCGAGCACCTCGCGGTAGGCGACGTAGGTGTCGACCGCGACCGCGACGCCAAGCCGGTCGGCGAGATCGTCCGGCACCTTCCCGGCCACGGCGACGTCCCAGCGGCTGACGAAGATCGAGGCGACCGAGGCGACGTTGGGGTCCTCCCCACGCTCGATCCGCTGCTCGACGCCGGTCATGTAGGCGTCGGCCTGCGCTCGGTACTGGGCGGCGTCGAAGAGCAGGGTGACGTTGATCGGGATCCCCGCCGAGATCGAGTCGGTGATCGCCGCCAGCCCCTCGGGCGTGCCGGGGATCTTGATGAACAGGTTCGGACGGGCGGCCGTCGCGTGCAGCTCCGCGGCGGACGCGGTGGTCCGCTCCGTGTCGTAGGCGAGCAACGGCGAGACCTCGAGCGAGACGAACCCGTCGACGCCGTCGGTGCGCTCGTGAACCGGGCGGAAGAGGTCGGCAGCGCCCTGCAGGTCGCGGATCGCGAGCTCGAAGAAGAGCTCCTCCCCGGACTTGCCGGCCGCCAGCAGCTCGCCGATCTGCTCGTCGTAGTCCTCGCCACCGGCCAGCGCCTTGTCGAAGATCGTCGGGTTCGACGTCAGCCCGCTCAGCGAGAGCTCGTCGATGTAGCGCTTCAGCGTGCCGTCCTCGACGATCTCCCGCGTGATGTTGTCGAGCCAGAGGCTCTGGCCGGCGTCGTGGATGTCCTTCGGTGCGGTGCTCATCGCCGTCCTCCTGGTTCAGGTTCTCTCGTCAAGTCCTCGACTGGTTCGATCATCGCGAAGTCTGAGGCGCGGTCGGAGCGGGCGGCTCCGGCAGCCGCCAACGGTAAGGGGTGATCAGCTCGTCAGCGGCCTCCGGTCCCCAGGATCCCTGGGGGTAGGCGTGCAGCCCGCCCGGGTGCTCGAGCAGCTGCGAGCTGACCGCCCACAGCCTCTCGATGCCCTCGGCGCTTGTGAAGAGGGTCCCGTCTCCGAGCATCGCGTCGTGAATCAGGCGCTCGTAGGCCTCGAGCTGGTTCTCGGCGCAGAACGACTGCTCGTAGCGGAAGACCATCCGCGCCGGCCCCAGGTCCATCGTCGGGCCGGGAACCTTGGCCTGGAAGTCAGCCGTGATCGAGCCCGGCTCCGAGAGCTCGAAGACGAGCTGGTTGGCGCCCTGGTGCTGGACCTCCCCGGGGAACATCCGCATCGGCGGCTCGCGGAAGTCGAGCGCGACCAGGTGCCGCGACTCGGCCATGCACTTGCCGGTTCGCAGGTAGAACGGAACTCCCGCCCAGCGCCAGTTGTCGATCTCGACCTCGACCGCGACGAACGTCTCGGTGTCGGAGTCGGGGGCGACGCCGGGCTCGTCCTTGTAGCCCTCGTACTGGCCCCGCACCACCCGGCCCGGGTCGATCATGCGGATCGCCTGCATCAGCTTGCTCTTCTCCTCGCGCAGGCCGCGGGCGCTGAACTCCGAGGGAGGCTCCATCGCCACGTAGCTGAGGAGCTGGAGCAGGTGCGTGACGACCATGTCCCGGTACGCCCCGGTCCCCTCGTAGAAGCCGGCCCGGTGCCCGATCGAGAGCGTCTCCGGCACGTCGATCTGGACGAAGTCGACGTTGTTGCGGTTCCAGAGCGGCTCGTAGAGCCCGTTGGCGAAGCGCAGCGCGAGGATGTTCTGGACCGCCTCCTTGCCGAGGAAGTGATCGATCCGGAAGATCTGCGAGTCGTCGAAGGCCTCGTGCAGGCTCGCGTTGAGCTCGACGGCGGAGTCGAAGTCGTGCCCGAACGGTTTCTCGAGGATGACGCGGGCGTTGGCGCCGTTCAGCTCCTCGGCCCGCAGCGTCTCGATGATCGAGCCGAAGGCCGGCGGCGGCACGGCGAGGTAGTGGAGGAGCCTGACGCTGCCATCGACCGCGACCGCCGAGCACTCGCGCTCGGCAGCGGCGACCGCGTGTCCGAGCGCGTCGGCGCCGGCGCTGATCGGCACGTAGGAGAGCCGCTCGACGAACCGCTCCAGGGCCTCCTCGGAGCACTCGGCGCGGGCGAACTCGCCGATCGCCGCGCGCACGTGGTCGGCGAACTGCTGCTCGTCCCAGCTCTCCGCCGCGGTGCCGACGATCCGGTAGCTGTCGGGAAGCAGCCCGACCTGCTCGAGGTGCAGGAACCCGGGCAGGAGCTTGCGGGCGGACAGGTCCCCGGTCGCCCCGAAGAGGACGACCACGTGCGGATCGGGGATCGCGGCGCCCCGTCCCGCCGACTCGTGGCGGGGCAACATCGTGGTCGAGGTAGCGCTCAAGGGCGCGCCTCGCCCACGCCGGCCTGCCCGGAGGACGCCGGCTTCTCGTCGTGGCCGCCGAACTGCTTGCGCATGGCGGAGAGCAGCTTGTTGGCGAACTCGTCCTCGTTGCGCGAGGAGAAGCGCTCATAGAGCGCGGTGCTGAGCACCGGCGCCGGCACGCCCTCGTCGATCGCGGCGTGGATCGTCCAGCGGCCCTCGCCGGAGTCGGAGACGCGTCCGCCGAACTCCTCGAGCTGTGGCGACTCGTTCAGCGCGGCCGCGGTCAAGTCGAGTAGCCACGAGGCGATCACCGACCCGCGGCGCCAGACCTCGGCGACGTCGGCGATGTTCACGTCGTAGGGGTAGTACTGCGGATCGCGCAACGGGGCGGTCTCCGCGTCGACCTCCTGCTGCCGCTTGCCGATGTCGGCGTTGGCGATCACGTTCAGGCCCTCCGCGTAGGCGGCCATCACGCCGTACTCGATGCCGTTGTGGACCATCTTCACGAAGTGGCCCGCGCCGCTGGGGCCGCAGTGCAGGTAGCCGTTCTCGGCCGGGGTGGGCTCACCGTCGCGGCCGGGCGTCCGGCCGGCCGAGTCGACGCCGGGGGCGATCGTGGCGAAGATGGGATCAAGTCGTTGGACGGCGCCGCCGGGGCCCCCGATCATCAGGCAGAAGCCGCGCTCGAGGCCGAAGACGCCGCCGCTGGTGCCGACGTCGAGGTAGTCGATCCCCTTCGGAGCCAGCGCCGCCGCGCGGTCGATGTCGTCGCGGTAGTAGGAGTTGCCGCCATCGATGATCGCGTCGCCGCTCTCCATCAGCTCCGCGAGCTCCTCGAGCGTGCTCTGCACGTAACCGGCAGGGACCATGATCCAGGCGGCGCGCGGCTTCTCGAGCTTCTCCACGAGCTCGGCCAGCGAGTGCGCCGCGGTCGCGCCCTCCCCGGCGAGCTCGTCGATCGCCGCCGAGTCCACGTCGTAGACGACGCAGTCGTGGCCGTCCCGCATCAACCTGCGGACGAGGTTGGCGCCCATGCGCCCCAGTCCGATCATCCCGAGCTGCAAACGGTCCTCCTGTTCAGGGGTGAGCGAGTCATGTGACTCGTTGATCGGCACCTTCTCACAGGGACTCGACGGCAGTCCAGCCCGAGGGACGAGCCCGTCCGCTCAGGCGACCGATGCAGCGGCGTCACGCTCCGCTTCGGAGCCGCTCGCGACCGGCTCGATCCTGATCGGGATCCCGGTCAGGTGGGCCATGCCGGCGAGCCGCTCGAGGTCGCCGGCCTCCGAGGAGGCGAGCTGGTTGACGTTCTGCCCGCCCGCTGCGTTGGCGAGCTGCCAGCCGCCGTCGTGACCCCAGCCGTGGGGAACCGCGACGGCGCCCTCGATCACCTCGTCGGTCAGCTTCGCCTCGATCTCGATCTCGCCCCGGGCGGAGACGATCCGCGCGCGCTCGCCGTCGGCGATCCCGACTGCCTCCGCGTCGCGCGGGTTGATCCGCGCGCGCTGGACGCGGTCGCCGGCCATCAGCTTCGGCGAGTTGTGCATCCACGAGTTGTGCGAGCGCAGCTCCCTGAGGTTGATCAGCCGCAGCGGCAGCTCCTCGTCCGTGGGCCTCGCGCCCAGGCCCCTCACCTCGTCCTCGATCTCCGGCGGGCAGAGGCGGACCCGCTTCGGGCGATGCCTGATCTTCCCCGGCAGCACGCCCTCCTCGAGCTCCTCGCCGAGGACGATCCCGTGCGGGGATTCCGCCAGCTTGCCGAGGCTCAACCCGCCGCGCTTGAGGCCGAGCTTGTCGCCTTCGGGACCGAGCCTGAGCAGCAGGTCGACGAGCGCGCGCGGGGAGAGCTTCAGTCCCGCCCTGCCCAGCCAGCGAGCCGCGAGGACGCTCGAGGGGACGATGCCGATGCGTGCGGAGATCTCCTCGACCACCTCCCACTCCTGTTTCGCTTCCCCGGCGGGCTCGACGACCGCCTCGGTCATGTTGATGAACGGCTTGGTGAACAGAGAGAGGAACGGCAGCGGGATGTCCTCCCGTTCCAGGAACGTGGTCGCCGGCAGCACGTAGTCGGCGTGCTTGGCGGTGTCGCTCGGGTAGATGTCGATCGCGACGCAGAGGTCGAGCTCTCCGAGCGCCTCCCGCAGCTCGGCGCCGTTGGGCACGCTCAGCACCGGGTTGCCGGCGGAGATGAACAGAGCGCGGAGCTGACCCGGCCCCGGCGTCGTGATCTCCTTCGCCATCAGCGAGGCCGGCATCGCCCCGAGCACCTCCGGGAAGTCGCCCACCCGCGAGCGACGCTTGCCGTAGGAGCCGGCTCCGATCACCTCGGCGAGGCGGTCGAACGGGATCGCCGCCTGGCCGAACATCGAGCCGCCCGCACGGTCGAGGTTCCCGGTCACGAGGGCGAGCGCGTCGAGCAACGCAGCCACCACGGTGCCGTTGCTGCCCAGGCACGATCCGGTGCGGCCGTAGATCGCAGCCCGCTCGGAGCCCGCGATCGCGCGGGCGAGCTCGCGGATGCGCTCGGGCTCGACACCGGTCGTGGCCGCCGTCTCCTCCGGGGTGAAGCGAGCCACCAGCGCCCTGAGCTCGCCGGCTCCCTCGGCCAGTGCCTCGATCGCGCCCCGATCCTGGAGCCCCTCCGCGAAGGTGACCTGCAGAAGCGAGAGCAGCAGGAACGCGTCGGAGTCCGGGCGGACCGGCAGGTGCTCGAAGGCGCGGGCGGTCTCGGAGCGACGTGGGTCGACCACGACCACGCGGCCTCCCCGGGCGACGATCTCGTTGAGCTGATCCTTGATCCGCGGCGCGCTCATCACCGATCCGTGCGAGACCAACGGGTTGGCGCCGATCACGAGCAGCAGGTCGGTGCGGGCAAGATCGGGGATCGGCAGTACGAACGGGGAGCCGTAGAGCAGCGAGCTGGCGGCGAAGCGGTTTGCGACGTCCTGGGAGGAGGCCGTGTAGTAGTGCGGCGAGCCGAGCCCGTCGACGAAGCCCTTGACCCAGAGCGGGTGCGAGTAGCTGAACGCGCCGGGATTGCCCATGTACCAGCCGATCGCGCCGCCGCCGTGGGCGTCCTTGACCGCGCCCAGCCGCCGGCCGATCTCATCCAGCGCGACCTCCCATGAGATCCGCTCGAAGCTGCCGTCCGGCCGCCGGCGCTGCGGGTGCAGGAGCCGGTCGGGATCGTTCTGGACCTCGGTCATCGCGATCCCCTTCGCGCATGCCTGCCCACAGGAGAGCGGGTGGTCGGGATCGGGCCGCAGCTTCGTCACCTTCTCGTCCTCGACCGTGGCGATCATCCCGCAGAGCGGCTCGCAGATCCGGCAGTAGGTGACGTGCTCGGTCGGACTCATCCGTTCCTCTCCCCCTCGAGCCGCCGCGCGATCTCGAGTGCCCGCTGCGGCTCGATGCTCGCGGCGCCCGCCATCCAGCACGCGATCGGCGCAGCGATGCGCTCCGAGGAGTGGGCGGCGATCCCCGCCAGCTCGAGGAGTCGCTCCATCGTTTCGTCCTCAGGCGGCTCGACGCCGAGCTCAGTCGCGAAGCGGTCGATCCACCCTTTGGCGCTTTCCTCCATCTCTACCTCCCTCGCGTTCACCGCACAACCTAGCCAGCCCAGCGAGTTCCTGGTAGGGCAGCCGCGGTGGGCCCTTCCGCACCCATCGCTTTCATCGGTGGAAGGGAAGGTCCTCTCGAGCCGGCGACTCCGCTGAGCCGAACGCAGTTCCCGCATGTGAGGGGCTTCGCTCCGCTCACGCTTGCCGGGAAGGTGAGCGGAACGTCGTTCCCGGGCTGACCGGACGATCAGCGCGGGACCAGGCGGGTCGCTGTCGCCTTCCAGCTTGCGGTCGCCTCGTCCCCGACCGACAGGTGGAGCCGCTCGATCGAGGCGAAGGTGACCTCGGCCACCACCGGCTGCGGAGTGGCGAGGCCGACGCGGGCCCGGTTGCCGAACTCGGTGACGGTCGTCACCGCGCCCCTCAGATGGTTCATCGCCGACCCGTCGGCGACGTGGCCGGGATCGTCGATCGTCACCTCCCAGGGGAACACGCTGGCGGCAACGGCTCCGCGAGCCTCGTCGGTGCTGAGGATGCGGCCGCCGCCGTCGAGCTCGACCGCGGTCAGACCGTCTGGACCGGGCTCGGCCTGACCGCGCAGGACCACCGCCCCGGCCAGATCCGCCACCAGCCCACTGGCCGGCGAGGCGGCGAGCTCCGCCGCCGTCCCGCCCTGGACGACACGTCCTTCGTCGAGGACGAGGATGCGGTCGGCCAGCAACGCCGCTTCCCTGAAGTCGTGGGTGACCATGATCGCCGGAACCCCGCTCGCCGCGAGGACGCCGGCAAGCTCACCCGACGCTGCCACCCTGGTCCGTGCATCGAGCGCGGAAAGCGGCTCGTCGAGGAGCAGCAACCTCGGGCCGCGCGCCAACGCCCGGGCGAGGGCGACCCGCTGGCGCTCGCCCCCACTCAGGCTCGCCGGCTTCGCCTCCGCGCGATCGTCCATCCCGAACCTGGCGAGCAGCTCGCGAGCCGTAGACCGGCGCTCCGCCCGGGATCCCGCGATCCCGTAGGCCACGTTCTGCCATGCCGTCATCGTCGGGAACAGCGCGTAGTCCTGGAAGACGAAGCCGATCCCGCGCCGCTCGGGAGCTACGTCGACATCACGGTCGCCGTCGAGCCAGGTCTCGCTCTCGCCGTCGAGCCCCCGTGTGTCGATCCGCCCCTCCACCCCCTCGACGAGACCCGCGATCGCGCGCAGGAGCGTGCTCTTCCCGGCACCCGACGGCCCGACGATCGCCACCCGCTCGCCGTCGCCCACGCGCAGCTCGACATCGAGCACGAACGAGCCGCGCGCGAGGCGGACGTCAGCGCGCAGCACCGACTGCCTTCGTGCTTGCGCCGACCTCCTGGCCGGCGCTTGCCTGCGGGCGTCCGCCGACGAGCTTGACCGACAGCAGGATGAACGCCGACGCGATCAGGAGGACGACCGAGAGCGCCAGCGCCGCGTTGAAGTCGCGCGAGAGGAACGCGAAGATCGCCAGCGGCGCGGTCTGGGTCCTGCCCTGCAGCGACCCCGCGAACATCAGCGTCGCGCCGAACTCCCCGAGCGCCCTTCCCCACGCCAGCGCCATGCCCGAGGCGAGGCCCGCACGCGCGCCCGGAATCGCGACCCGCATGAACGTCCGCCCCTCCCCGGCGCCGAGGGTGCGCGAGGCGTCGAGCAGGTTGCCGTCCAGCGCTTCGAACGCGGCGATCGCACCGCGGACGAAGAACGGCGCCGCGACGAAGGTGAGGGCCACCACGACGCCCGCGGTCTGCAGGACGAGGTCGATCCCGGCGTCGGCGATCGACTCGCCGAGCAGCCCGCTGGGGCCGAACGCGGTGAGCAGGGCGATCCCGGCCGCCGCGGGCGGCAGGACGAGCGGGAGCTCGATCAAGGTGATCACGACGGATCTCCCACGGAACTCGCGGCGGGCGATCAGAAACGCCGCCGGAGTGCCGACGACGACGATCAGCGCGAGCGCGATCAGCGAGGTCTTCAGGCTCAGCCAGAGGGCCTCGGTCGCCCCCGGCTCGCCGATCGCAGCGATCAGCTCGCGCGGGCCGACCTCCAGGAAGAGGGAGAGCAGCGGCAGCGCCAGGAACCCGAGCAGCAGCGCCAGCGCGGCCGCCGCGCCGACCCTGAAGGCCACCGATCCCGGCCTGCTCAAAGCCTTACGCGATCAGGGCGCCGGCCCGAAGCCGAAGTCGATGAGGACGTCCTGGCCCGGCCCGTCCACGACGCTGTCGACGAACTGCTGCGCCAGCTCGGGCTGCGCCGCCTCGGCCACGACCGCGATCCCGTAGGCGATCTCCGGGCTCGCGGACTTGGGGATCTCGATCGCGCGCACGGCGCCGTCGGTCGCCTCCACGTCGCTCTCGTAGATGAAGCCGGCGTCGACCGCGCCCTGCGTGAGCTTGCCGACGATGCCACCGACGTCCGGCTCCTCGCTGGCGACGTTGGCGAGGATCGCGTCGGCCGCGTCGGCGCCGAGCGAGTCGAGCACCTCGCGCGTGTAGATCCCCACCGGAACCTCCGGATCGCCGATCGCGATCTTCAGCCCCGGCTCCTCGAGCTGCTCCAGGGAGTCGATCTCGGAGTCGGCCGGGACGCCGACCACCAGGCGGTTGGTCACGAACGTCTGCGGCTTCTCGATCAACCCCTCGTCGAAGAGCTCCTCGGGCAGGGAGGTGTTCGCGGCCGCGTAGACGTCCGGCGTCACCCCTTGGCGGATCTGCGCGGCCAGGTCGTCCGATCCCGCGAACGAGTACTTGACGTCCGCGCCCTCGAACTGGGGGCCGTACTCCTCGAAGGCGGGACCCAGGGACGCTGCGGCGAACACGACCAGCTCGGGCTCACCCTCACCCGTCGCCGTCGCATCGTCATCGCCGCCGCAAGCGGCGAGCGAGACGACCCCTGCCAAGATGGCCGCGAACGCGGCCGACTTCGACTTCAACCTCAACTTCGCTCCCTTCGCTCGATCATCACCGAGGTCGCCTTGACCATCGCGACGGCATCGACGCCGGCAACGAGGCCCAGTTCCTCCACCGAGTCCCTCGTGATCGCAGCGGTCACCCGATGAGGTCCCGCTTCGATCTCGACCAGGGCCATCACCCCATCGACTTCGACCGACACGACCTTGCCCGCGAATCGATTGCGCGTCGAGAGCGTGTCGCCCGTCCGATGACGGAGTGGCGCCTCCCGCAGGCGGCCGATCTCGGCGACGGAGACGCGCCGGTGGCCGTTCGCGTCGCGCGTGGTCTCCAGCTTGCCGTCGCGGTCCCAGCGACGCAGCGTGTCGGTGCTCACCCCGAGTTGCTGCGCTGCCTCGCCGAGGCTCAGATCATTCGCCATTGCCTAAGCATTACATAGGCAGGCGGCACGGGTATGGCGAGCAGGATCAGCAGTCGTCGGCGGTGTCTTCTGAGAGCAGCGAATCCACCGACACCCCGAGCGCCGCCGCCAGCTTCGCGACCGTGACGACCGTCGGGTTCCTCTCCGCCCGCTCGATCCCACCGATGTAGTTCCGGTGGACGCCGGTCTCGAGGTAGAGATCCTCCTGCGACATCCCGCGTTCGACCCGGGCGGCCCTGAGCGAGCGGCCAAGCGTCACGAGGATGGGCTCGGGCTCGCTCACACCCCGACCGTGTCAGTCCGTGAGTCCCAACGCCACAGCCTGACCGTGTGATTTTGGTATCCTGCCGCCGTCCGACGGGGCCCCAACGGCCCCGACCACATATGGGGGCCATGCATGTCCTGGGGGTCCCGCGAAGGAGGAAGGCAGATGCGACGTCCGCGTTGGCGGAAGATGACCTGGGTGCTGATCGCCTGGTGCACTTTGATCCTGGTCTGGGTGATCGCAGGCTCGGCGTCGAACGACTGCGCCGAGGAGACGTCCTCGCTGGCCCAGGACGCCTGCGCGACGGGAACTGGCATCGGGGCTCTCCTGGTTCTGTTCATCGGGTTCGTTGGCTTCCTCTTCTTCTCGCTGATCTGGTTCATGTCGAGGCCTCGAACTCGCTCCTGCCCACGTTGCGGGAGCGACGTGAAGAAGGGCCTCATGCAATGCCCGAGCTGCGAGTTCGACTTCCGATCGATCGCGACGGCCGAGAACCCCCCCGCCCCAACCGTCCCGGAGGCTTGACCTTGAATTCTCGAACTCGACTACCGAAGACGCGGCGCGCCCTCGGCGCCTTGGCCCTGATCGCCCTGATGGTCCCGCTGATGGGGCAGGAAGGCTGCGAGACGGAGGAACCCACGATCGAGAAGGGGAACGGCGGCGGGTCCGACCAAAGCTCGGAGACGACGGCAGAAGTCGGCGACAAGCTCACCCTGAAGGGGACCAGCTACGTGGTCAACCAAGCCGAGGTGGCTTCCTCGCTGGGCTCCGGCTACATGAAGACCAAGCCGAACGGGGTCTTCGTGGTCGTGGATCTCACGCTGACGAACGAGAAGAACGAGCCGGCGACGATCCTCGCCGACAACCTCAGGTTGATCGGCAACAACGACTCGCAGTACTCGACCTCGACAGAGGGTGAGCTCGCGATCGACGACGCGTTCGTGCTGCTCGAGGAGATCCAGCCGGGGGTCGAGCAAAGCGGGAAGCTGGTCTACGACGTCCCCAACGACGTGGTCAACGGAGCCGAGCTCCAAGTCGAAGACCTGTTCTCGAGCTCGACCGGCCGGATCGACCTGGGCCTTTAGGCCAGGCGGGCGGGGAGCTGCAGCATCCGGGGTGCTCCTCGCCCGCTTCGCCTCAACCGCCGATCGCGCTCATCGTCCGCGGCGGCGGCCTGAACCCGGGCTCGCCGACGTGGTGCTTGAGCTCCTTGCGCCAAGCCGCCGCGCGAATCGTCTCGGCGAGCTCCGCATCCGTTGCGCCGTCGCGCAGCGGTCCCCTGAGATCGGTCTCGTGCATCGAGAACAGGCACGTCCTCAGCTTCCCGTCGGCGGTCAGCCGCAGTCGGTTGCAGTCGGCGCAGAACGGCTCGCTGACCGGGTTGACGAACCCGATCTCGCCGACACCATCGGCGAAGCGGAAGACGCGAGCCGTCGCCGACGGCTCGCGTTCCAGCTCTACCAGGGGGAAGCGGCGCTCGATCAGCTCGAGCAGCTCGGCTCCGGTGAGGACGGCTTCCGGCTTCCACTCACGGTCGGCATCCAGCGGCATGAACTCGATGAACCTCACCTGGTAGTCGTGGGAGCGGGCCAGGGCGACGAACGCATCGACCTCCAACTCGGTGAAGTCGCGCATGGCGACCGCGTTGACCTTGATCGGGCGGACCTCGGGATGCGCGCCGATCGCCTCGAGCCCGCGCATGACCTGAGGCAGCGCGTCTCGTCTCGTCATCTGGAAGAACCGGTCACGGGCCAACGAGTCGATCGAGACGTTGACCCGGCCGATCCCGGCCCGCACGAGAGCCTCCGCGTCGCGCTCCAGCAGGTAACCGTTCGTGGTCAGGGAAAGATCCTCGATTCCATGGACCCCGGCGAGCATCCCGACGAGGGTGGGGAAGCCGCGCCGCACCAGTGGTTCCCCGCCGGTCAGTCGCACGTCCTCGATCCCGAGACCGACCAGAACCCGGACGAGCCGCTCGATCTCCTCGAAGCCGAGGATCTCCTCACGCTCCAGCCAGGGAAGGCCTTCCGCCGGCATGCAGTACTGGCAGCGGAAGTTGCAGCGGTCGGTGACCGAGACCCGCAGATCCGTCAGGGCCCGACCGTGTGCGTCGCGGAGGCGCCCCGCCACGTCCTCGGAACCCGCGCCTGCGGGTATCCCGATCGGTGCCGAACCCACGGTCTCCATCCTCCGATCATGACGGAGAACGAGAACGGGCCGCCGAAGCGCCCCGTTCTCGTTCCATCCGAGGGGCCGGGTGATTTCCTGCGGCCACCGAATCGCCACACCGCGACGATGTGTTGAGGGATGAGGATGAGACAGCTGATGCACCTGCCCCTCGCCCGCTCGAAGTTCGTTCCGATCGCGAGCGTGGCCGTGGCTCTCGCTGCGCTGGCCCTCGCCGGCTGGCCCGCTCAGGCGAGCGCGAAGCCGAGGATCAAGGGGATCGACGTCTCCAGGTTCCAGGGGGTGATCGGCTGGAAGCAGGTCGCCCGGACCCGAATCAAGTTCGCCTACATACAGGCCAGCCGCGGGCATCGCGACGATTGCTCAGTCGCCCCCGAGCAATGCGGTCCCGATCCTTACTGGGAGCGGAACTCGCGCAAGGCGAGGGCGGTCGGACTACGGGTGGGCGCCTACCACCGCGCCTTCGCCGAGGGACCCGACGAGAGCGCGGCGCGCGCCGATGCCCGCCGGGAGGCGAACGCGTTCGCGGCCACCGTCGGCAAGGTCAAACGCGGCGACCTCCGCCCCGCGCTCGACGTCGAATCGCCGTTCGTCGGCCTCTCCGAGCAGGATCTGCGGCGCTGGCTGCGAACGTTCGCGAGGCGAACCGAGAAGCTGCTCGGGGTGAAGCCGATCATCTACACCAACCAGTCGAGCTGGCTCGCCACCGGAGACATGACGTGGTTCGCACGCAACGGCTACCCGCTGTGGGTCGCCAACTACGGCGTCCCGCGGCCGGCGATGCCGGCGCGCAACTGGGCGGGCAAGGGCTGGACGATCTGGCAGTTCACGAGCACCGGGAGCGTTCGCGGCATCGAAGGCAACGTCGACGTGAACCGGCTCAAGCGCGGCTTCGGGAAGCTCCGCGCATACCCCTGAGAGCGGGCAACGATCCTGCGCATCTGCCAAGGTGCCGGGATGAGCGAATCTGAACCAGCAGGGGAGTCGATCACCGCCGCGGGGCTCGAGGAGCTACGCGCGGAGGTCGATGACCTCGAGGGAAGAGGTCGCCGTGAGATCGCCGCGCGGATCAAAGTGGCTCGCGAGCTCGGCGACCTGAAGGAGAACGCCGAGTACCACATCGCCAAGGAGGACCAGGCGCACCTGGAGACGAAGATCAAGCGCCTGCGGCAGCGGCTGCGCGACGCGGTGGTGGTCGAGGTCGAAGGGGGGACGGGAACCTTCGCCTTCGGGCGGACGGCAGAGGTCGCCGACCAGGACGGGAACTCCTACACCTGGACGATTGTCGGACCGACCGAGGCGGACATGAGCAGCGGCCGCCTCTCGGCGGAATCGCCCGTGGGAAACGCCCTCCGTGGCGCCGCGGTCGGCTCGGAGGTCGAGGTGGAGACCCCGCGAGGGACCCGCACCTTCCGGGTCGTGAAGCTGATCGACTGAGCGAGCGGCGGCGATGCGCGTCCTCGTCGTCACCCAGATGTGGCCGAGCCCGGAGCATCCGGACCTGGGCAGCTTCCTGGTACCGCTGACGCGCGAGATCGAAAGCGCGGGCAACGAGGTTCGAGTTGCCGCGATCAGCCGCCGCGGGGGGACGCCGACGAAGTACGCCCGGCTGACCGGCGACGCCGTCAGGCAGGCGTTGAGCTGGAAGCCGGATGTCGTCTTCGCCCACTTCCTGTTCCCCGCCGGTGCGGCCGGCCTGGCAGCTTCGCTGGCAGGCCGAGTGCCGCTCGTGGTCATGGCGCACGGTCAGGACGTGCGGAACATCGGCTCGATGCCGGGCGTCGCGTTCATGACCGGCCGCGTCATCGCCCGCGCCGCGACCGTGATCTCGAACTCGTCGTGGCTCGCGGGTCATCTCGAGCGCTCGATCCCGAGCGCGGCCGAGAAGCGACTTATCGCCGACTGCGGCATCGACCTCGACGCCTTCTCACCGATGGACGCGAGGGACGCGCGCGCGGCGCTCGATTGGGACGGCGAGGGGCCGGCGTTCCTCTGCGTCGGATCGCTGATCGAGCGCAAGAACGTGATCGCGCTCGCGGATGCATTCGAGCGACTCCGCGAGCGGACGGGCGGTGGACGCCTGGCGTTCGTCGGCGACGGTCCGCTGCGGACCGAGCTCGAGGACAGAGGCGGCGTACGCGTCGTCGGTCGGATCCCGCAGTCGGATGTGCCGCGATGGGTCGCTGCCTGCGACGTGCTCTGCCAGCCGTCGCTGGTCGAGCCCTTCGGTCAGGCCACCTTGGAGGGGATGGCGATGGAGCGGTCGGTCGTGGCGACGACCGAGGGTGGCCCACCGGAGTTCGTGACCCCGGAGGCGGGCGTGCTCGTGGATCCCACCGACACGCTCGCGCTCGAGCGGGCCCTGGAGTCCGCTGCGGCACTCCCCTCGCCCAATCCGGCCGCACGAGCCGCCGCCGCCAG
Organism: uncultured Conexibacter sp.; assembly: GCA_964641695.1. Classification (GTDB taxonomy): domain Bacteria; phylum Actinomycetota; class Thermoleophilia; order Solirubrobacterales; family 70-9; genus RHKX01. Next base: position 3,385 of record CAZXKG010000051.1, on the reverse strand, counting down.
GCACGACGTGAAGATCGAGGCGGCGAAGATGCTCGAAGCGCTTCGCGAGGCGACGAGTTGAGTGCTCACGACCTCACGACGGCGATCCACGCATCGGCGGGTCAGCGGCTCAGAGGCGAGAGCACTGACCTTCCTTGTCACCGTTGACCACGTTCTGACCACCGACCGGACGGGGACGGTTCGACTTGCACTGAAGGTTCCCGTCGACCCTGTTGCGCTTGATCCTCTTCACGCCCTTGCGGTTCTGGAAGAGCTGGATGTCCCCGTCGACGGTGTTGTTGACGACGAGCTGCTTGCCGCGGTTCTCGTCGAGCTGCACGTTGCCGTTGATCGTGCTGGCGCGGACCGTCACCCGACCGCCGGAGAAGACCTGGACGTCGATCCTCCAAGTCCAAGAACGTCGCGTAGTCCGCCTGCTCCAGATCCTCGACCAAGAAACGCCCTGCGGCGAGGTCGGCCAGGAAGGCCGCCGGGCCGAGCCGCCGAAGCGCTGGCCCAGCAGGTAGTCGATCTCAGCGGTGATCGGCGCCGGGATCACCAGAGGGCCGGCGTCAACGTCCTCCCGATGGAGACCGTGCGTCCAACTCCCGCTTCGCTCCACGGACGTGCTCACCCGCCACGAACTCTCATCTCTCTCATGTGTTGACGCTGAATGCCAATCCGCCCCGGGAGAAGTTTACAATCCGCCCCTCAAGTATTCACAATCCGCCCGTAGCTCGATTACAATCTGCCCATGGCCAAGCACCTGCTCCCGCGTCACCTCCGCCGCGACGTCGTCGACGCGTTGTCCGACAGCCGCGCGGTCGCCGTTCTCGGAGCCCGCCAAGTCGGCAAGAGCACTCTCGTTGCCCAGATCGCCTCCGACGAGCACCCGGCGCGGCTGATCAGCCTCGACGACGAAGCGACCGCCACTGCGGCTCGGGCCGACCCCGCCGGGTTCATCGCCGACGTCGACGGACCCGTCGCCATCGACGAGATCCAGCGTGCGCCCGAGTTGCTGCTGGCGATCAAGCGTCGGCTCGACGCCGATCAGACGCGTGGCCAGTTCCTGCTCACCGGTTCGGCAAACATCCTCTCGCTGCCTACCGTTGCCGACGCCCTTCCCGGGCGGATCGAGTACCTGGCGCTCTGGCCGCTCTCGCAGGGCGAGATGCGTGACGTCCGCGAGCAGTTCATCGACGATCTCTTCGCCGGGCGGTTCCCGAAGATCGCGGGAGCCCCCGTCGGCCGCCGGCCCCTCGCCCCGATGCTCGTCGCCGGCGGATACCCGGAGGCGCAGAACCGCAGCGGACGCCGGCGTGACCGCTTCTTCTCCAGCTACATCGCCTCGATCATCGGTCGAGACATCGACGACATAGCCAACATCCGCAGCGTCGAGAACATCGAACGGCTGCTGTTCGTCATCGCCGCTCGCTCCGGCGGCCTGACGAGCTTCCTCGGCATGGGCAAGGATCTCGACCTGAACGCCAACACCGTCCGCTCACACACGAAGATCCTCGAGGATCTGTTCCTCGTCCGCCAGCTCAAGCCCTGGCACGTCAACCTCGGCAACCGCCAGATCAAGAGCACCAAGACCTACATCGTCGACAGCGGCATGCTCGCCCACCTGATCGGCGCCGATGAACGACGCATCGTCGAAGACGGCGCCGTCGCGGGGACGATGCTCGAGAGCTTCGTCGCGATGGAGCTCCTTCGCCAGGCCGAATGGTCCAATCGCCCCGTCCAGCTCTTCCACTACCGCGACAAGCAGCAGCGAGAGGTGGACGTTCTGATCGAGCGCCACGACGGCGAGGTCGTCGGAATCGAGGTCAAGGCGAGTGCCACGCCCACCATCGAGGACTTCGCCGGCCTCAGCTACCTGCGGGACAACCTCGGGCCACGCTTCAAGGCCGGCGTCGTCCTGCACGCGGGCGCCGACACGCTGCCGTTCGGCGATCGACTCGCCGCCGTCCCGATCAGCGGGCTGTGGAGTCGCTGAGCGGGCGGCTCCACGCCGACGAGGTGAGCTGGATTTCGGTCATCATCGTTACCGTCTTCTCAGCCGACCAGCCTCCGACCTGAACATGGCCGTCGCGACCATCCACATAACCGCAGCAGACCTCAAGCTCAACGGCTCCTACGAGCCGACCGGGGACGTGCTCTATCTCTCAACCGCCGACGACGACAAGCAGGCAGCGGCGCAGAAAACACCCGAGGGTCACGCCGTGCGTCTGGACAACCAGGGGCGGATCACACACCTGACCGGGGTCAACGCCAAATGGCTGATCGAACGCGATGGCGCGATCATCGCGACGCTACGAGACGGACGTCGGTTGCTCCTCGAAGAAGACGACGTCACGGCAACGCTCAAGCAGGGCCTCGCCTAGCGAGCCCAACGACCGGGCTTGCCAGCTCGGGAACCTCGGCGACATCTTGCTGCGTGAGCTCCAGCTCGTAGCGGCGCCCAGCGACAGGCTCCGTCAGGCCGCGAGAGTCTCGGTGCTTGCGTTGGCAGCGAGCATCGAGCTCAGGCTCCCGGCCAGATCGGGAAGACGGCGCTCCAGAAGCTTGGGGTCAGCGGCGAGCTCCGCCGAGCGGATCACCTCGACCACGGAGGCGGCAGCGAAGGTCAGCCTCGGATCGCTTGAAGAGATCTCCGAGCAGCTTGCGAACAACATCGCAATCGCGTTCGTCAGCGCGCTCTTCCTCGCCCCGTCGATGTCGGCCGGAGCCTCGTCGGGCAGGTGGGCGGCCTCGATGACGAGGATGCGACGACGCTCGTCGTCAGCGACCAAGACCTCGGCCAGGGAGCTGAGCAGTTCGGGGAGATCGGCACCCGAGACCTCGGAGGCCATCTCCCCCAGCAGCTGCTCGTATGCCACGGCGAAGCACTCGCGCTTGCCGCTGAACTGGCGGTAGAAGTCACCTGGAGGGACATGGGCAGTCTTGGCCAGCGTCCCGATCCTGACCTTGTGGAAGGAACCCTCCGCCCGCAGCAGCTCGATCATCGCGCTGACCAGACGACCTCTGGTTCCCTCCGGGGAGCCGAAACGCTCGGCGATCAGGTCGTCGAGGGCGTGGGCGAGCTTGGCTGCGGCGTCGGAGTCGGTCTCATATAGAGAAGCGGCCATCCGCTCGATCGCGCCCAGCTTCGGATCGATCGCCTCACACAGGCACTGGCGCTTGTCGCGGAAGTGGGCGTAGAAGGCCTGGCGGGTGACTCCGACCGCGTCGGTCACCTCGGCCACCCGCATCGCCTCGTAGCCACGCTCGCTGGCCGCATCACGGGCTGCGGCAAGCATCAGCTCCTTGGAGTTCTGGTTGGTGTAGCGGGGCGGGACGCCCTCGCGCCTAGGTGTAGTTCCTAAGCACGTTGTTCATCCGGCCCTCCTTGGAGGCTGGGGGT
>CAZXKG010000050.1:6878-18947 GCA_964641695.1 uncultured Conexibacter sp. | reverse complement strand
CCCGTCAGGAGAGTCTTAGTTGGACGTAGGCCGTTGACGCGAACGACCGCCGATGCAAGGCGCAGATGCCGATCCTCGAGATCGCCTCGCGATGGCCCGGCGAGGAGTAGCCGACGTTGCTCTCGAAGTCCCATCCCGGGTAGGTCTCGGCGGCTCGTCGCATGTAGCGGTCGCGGGTCACCTTCGCGATGACCGAGGCGGCGGCGATCGCGGCGCTGCGGGCGTCTCCTTCGACGATGGCTTGATGATCTACGCGGCAGCGAGAGCCCAGCTTGAACCCGTCGCTGAGGCAGGTGGCGCCGGGGATCGCAACATCGGAGAGACAACCGGCAAGGCCGTCGAGGTTGGTCACGTGGAGCCCGCGGGAATCGATCCCAGGGGCGCAGCGCACGGTGACGGACACCCGCTTGGCCGCGGCGAGAACCGCGGGGTAGAGGCGCTCACGCTCCTCCTCGGTCTTCCGCTTGGAGTCGTCGAGCCCGGCGAGGGACTTGCGCACCTCGGGCCCCATGCAGCGGTAGTCGAAGAGGACGCCGGCGGCTACGAGCGGGCCCGCCAGACAGCCTCTTCCGGCTTCGTCGGCACCGGCGACGTAGCGGGTGCCGAACTGCTGGTCGAACCGGAACAGCCAGGTAGTGCGGCGACCGTCGGGCCGGCGGCTCCGCCGCCGCTTACCGTTCCCCTTGGCCGCTGCTACGGGGCCGGTCACGCCCGGCGTGACCTCAGAAGATCCCGATTCGATCGGGCGGCCAGTAGGTGGCGAAGGCCTTGCCGATGATCCAATCCTTGGGGACTGGTCCCCAGAAGCGGCTGTCCTCGCTCTGCCCACGGTTGTCCCCCATCATGAAGTAATGATCGGGCGGGATCGTGATCTCCTTGGGGAGGTTGCACTCCGGCGACGTGCCGCAGGGCCTGGTGAAGTCGTCGGGGGTCTGCTCGCCGTTGACGATCGCATGCCCGTCGACGATCTTCAGGGTGTCGCCGGGCGTGGCGACCACCCGCTTGATGAAGTTCTGATCGTCGGCCTCGTCGACCGGCTCGGGGCAGGCCTCACCCGGTGGGAGCGGCTCCTTGCCGCAGCGTGGGCTGCGCTCCGCTCCGACCGGCGGATGGAAGACGACGATGTCGCCGACCTCGGGATCGGAGAAGCGGTAGCCGACTCGCTGAACCAGCACTCGCTGATCGATCTCGAGCGTCGGGATCATCGACCCCGACGGGATCACGTACGGCTTGACGAGGAACGCCTGGATCAGAAGCGCGAGCCCGATCGCGACCCCCACGATGACGATCAGCTCGACGACGGCGCCGAGGGTCGACTTCGGCCGCAGCATGGGCGTTCCCGGCGTCGAGGACTAGGAGTCCTCCCGGGACCCCTCGTCTTCGCTGCCGGAGTCCGCCTGTGACTCCGTGGCCTCTCCCTCGGGTGCCTGCTCCGACTCGGTCTCGGGTGCCTGCTCCGACTCGATCTCAGGTGCCGCGTCCTCGGCGACGGCCTCGCCGGACGCCTCGTCCACTTCAGCAGTGACCTCTCCCTCGGGAACGGGCTCTTGAGCCTCCCCCTCCGCGTCCAGGGCGGCGTCGTCCTCGGTGCCGAGGACCTCCTCGTCGATCCCCCAGCGACGCTCGGCGACGCGGGCTGCCTTGCCGACGCGATCACGCAGGTAGTAGAGCTTGGCGCGGCGAACGTCGCCGCGGGCGGCGACCTCGAGCTTCTCGATCTTCGGCGAATGCAGCGGGAACATCCGCTCCACGCCAACCCCGAACGACTGCTTGCGAACCGTGAAGGTCTCGCGCACGCCGCTGCCCTGCCGCTTGATCACCACACCCTCGAACACCTGGGTTCGGGTGCGGCTGCCCTCGATCACCTGGAAGTGGACGCGAACTCGATCACCCGCCGCGAATCGGGGGCGCTTGGTGAGCTGCTCCTTCTCGATGCTCTGGATGATCGTGCTCATGGTTCGGACTCCGGCTCTCGCGCCGCCTCCACCTGGCTCAGCGAGGGGCTGGGTTCATACGCTCATGGCGACCGCAGGACATCGTCCTCGGGCCGCGCGGCCGGCGAATAGTAGCTGAGCGCCCCGGCGCGGACGTCCTCAGCCGCCGCCCTCGGCCCCGCGCTCGCGACTTCGCTGCAGCCGCCAGTCCGCGACGCGGCCGTGATCCCCTGAAAGAAGCACCTCGGGAACCCCCCATCCACGGTACGTCGAAGGGCGTGTGTAGTGCGGATACTCGGGATTCCCCTCGAGCGCCGCCGAGAACGATTCCTCCGCCGCGCTCTCGGCGTGCCCGAGCGCGCCGGGGATCTTCCGCAAGACCGCATCGCCCACCACCATCGCCGCCAGCTCGCCACCGGAGAGCACGTAGCGACCGATCGAGACGGCGTCGTCGACGAGGTGCTCGCGGACCCGCTCGTCAACGCCCTCGTAGCGGCCGCAGAGCAACGTCAGCGCGGGCTCCGACGCCAGCTCGACCGCCAGCTCCTCGTCGAACGTCCGACCGGAGGGCGTCAGCAGGACGACCCGCTGTTCTCCTCGTCGCTCGCCGTAGGCGGCCGCCAGCGCCGCGTCGACCACATCGACGCGCATCACCATCCCCGCACCGCCGCCATACGGGGAGTCATCCACCTGGCCGGCGCCCAAGGGAGTGGTCGCGCGGTAGTCGAAACAGCGGATCTCCGAGCCGGCGTCGGTCAGGTTACGAACGTGGCGCTGGGCCTGAAACCACTCGAACCACTTCGGGAACAGCGTGAAGAAGTCGAGGCGCACAGGTCGCGAAACATACCCGGACATGCGCCCCCGGCGAGTGCGGTAGCCGCCGGGTCGGGCGGCGCAGCAGGTGAGGCGACCATGAGGTCGTGAGCCGACGAGGATCCCGAGCCGGCGACTACCGCGCCGCCAGGACCGGCTCGCGCGCCGCGCGGCGTGGGTCCAGGGTCTCGACGTCGCGCCCACGCGCGGTCGCGAGGCGATCGACGAGCGCCAGCTCCAGATGGGCGATGCGGCGATCGGAGCCGAAGATGTGGCTGGCTCGCGCGAGCTCGCGCGCTACGACCAGCGGCCTGACCGCGGTCGCCAGGTGGTTGAGCGGCGTGTCGGGGACCCCGAGCAGGTCGGCCATCTCGTCGCCCATCCAGCGGCGGGTGAAACCGCCGATCACGCATTCCTTGAGCTTCATCGCCGGGCCGCTCACCGGCCAGCGCATGCGGCTCTCGAGGGGAAGCTCGGCGCCATGACGGAGCAGCGCAGCCATCAACTTAGGTGAATCCTCGTTCGGCCCCGAGTCGAGCGAGAGCGCGGCGTCGACCAGATCGCGGGCCTCCCCGTAGGAGCTCGGCAGCAGGTAGTCGGGCACGCCCGTCAGCGCCGCGATCCAGGTCCACTGGTGGGTCATCGCCTCCAGATCCGCCGGCGAGAAGCGAACCCCGAGATCGCGCATCGACCGAACCGGCACGACCATGAAGCCTCCGAGCGCGGTTGCCAACCCGTCGGCAGCGCTGATCGGAACGCCCCACTCGTCTCGGTCCCAATCTTCGGAGTCGAGCAGGTGGGTTCGGACCAACGAGTGCACGAGCCTCAGCCGGATCGTGGCGCGAACGCCGCCGGCACCCGGACGGAGCGCGCCCGGCCGGGTCGCGATCCCGAACCAGCGGGAGGTCTCCTGCAGGCGACGGGGCGCCATCTTCGTCAGGCGCCCGGTCGCCGCAAGCGGCCTCGTCAAACGAGCGCTCTGGTAGCCGTAGGCGAGCGAGCCGCAGAGCAGGGCCAGCCCCAGGTTGACGCCACCCGAGCGCCAGTACGAGAGCGCGCCCGCGTCGACGAGGTCGAAGTCCACCCAGCTCGGAGGCTCGAACGCCGGCGCGACGACCTCGGCCAGCGCTTCCGGGGCACCGTCGAGGAAGTCCGCGCCGTTGCGCAGCGCCTCGTCGAACATCTCCCAGCCCATGCCGCCGGGCATCTCGCGGAACTCCCTGACGAGCTGGTCCGCGGCCGGATCCCCCTCGGTCGTCCCCCTCAGCAGTCGATCGACGATCGCCGGCGGATGGTCCGCGCGGACGGTGTCAACACGGCTGGCGATCTCATTGGAAAGGCGAATCTCAGAACTGGCCACGTGGCCAGTCTATGCCCCCAACTGGACGATCACGCCGCTGCCTGCAGGCTTCACCGGCCAACCGGGGAACCGAGCGGGCGTAGCCCGGAGGATTCCACGGCTGTTGCTCAGTCCAGGATGTCGACGACGATGCGACGGTCGTCGCGGGTGCCGGCGGCGCGGGCCACGGTGCGGATCGCGTTCGCGATTCGACCGCCCCGGCCGATCACGCGACCGAGATCCTCCTCGGCGACGCTGACCTCGAGCACGAGCTCGCCGTCCTCCTCGAACTCCTCGACCTCGACCTCGTCGGGCTTCTCGACGAGCGCCTTGACCAGATACTCGACGAGCTCGCGCATCGTCGGTCGGTCGCTAGGACCCAGTCTTGGCGTCGGCGGCCTGGGCGCGCAGCAGCTTCTCGACCGTGCGCGAGGGCTGGGCGCCCTGGTCGATCCAGTGCTGAGCGCGCTCGGCGTCGATCTTGATCTGCGAGGGCTCGGTCTGAGGGTTGTAGCTGCCGATCGTCTCGATCGTCCGACCATCGCGCGGGGAGCGCTTGTCGGCGACGACGACTCGCCAAATCGGGTTCTTCGAGGAACCCACCCTTCTCAATCTGATCCGTACGGCCATGTGCGGCGGCGCAGGTTACAGGCCGCGCCGAATCGCCGTATCCACGGTGCCCCGAGCCACTACCGGCGCCTCGCACCGAGCTGACTGCGGACCAGCGCTTCGGGGTTCGGCATCTTGCCCGAGGCGACCTGCTTCATCACTTTGCGCATCTGCTCGAACTGCTTGGTGAGCTGCTTGACGGCCTGCACGTTGGTGCCGGATCCAGCAGCTATCCGACGCCTTCGGGACCCCCGGATCACATCCGGGTTCGAGCGCTCCTCCGTCGTCATCGAGAGGATGATCGCCTCGAGGCGATCGAGCTCCTTGTCGTCGATGTTGGCGCTGCGCAGCTCCTTCATCGCCTTGCCCATGCCGGGCATCATCCCGAGGACACTGGTCAGCGGACCCATCTTGCGGACCTGCTTGAGCTGCTTGAGGAAGTCGTCCAGAGTGAACTGGTCCTGGCGCATCTTGCGCTCGAGCTCCTCGGCGTCATCGGTGTCGAGCTCCCGCTCGGCCTTCTCGATCAGCGAGAGGACGTCGCCCATGCCGAGGATGCGCTGCGCCATCCGGTCGGGGTGAAAGCGCTCGAGCTGGTCGAGCTTCTCCCCGGTCGAGGCGAACAGGATCGGCTTGCCGGTGACCGCCTTGACGCTGAGCGCGGCGCCGCCGCGGGCGTCGCCGTCGAGCTTGCTCATGACGACGCCGTCGAACTCGGTCACCTCGGCGAACTGCTCGGCGACGTTGACCGCGTCCTGGCCGGTCATCGCGTCGACGACGAGCAGGACGTCGTGTGGCCTGGTCCGCTTCTTGATCTCGCCGAGCTGGCCCATCAGGCCCTCGTCGATGTGCAGGCGTCCCGCGGTGTCGATGATCAGGACGTCCATCTCCTCCGCGCGCGCCTGCCCAAGCGCCCACTCGGCGATGTCCACCGGGTCGCGCTCGGTGCCCTGCGAGTAGCAGGTGACGTCGATCTGCTTGGCGAGCCGTTGAAGCTGCTCGACCGCCGCCGGACGCTGGGTGTCGCAGGCGGCGACCGCCGCCCGCTTGTTGTGCTCACGGCGCAGGTGGAGCGCGAGCTTGGCGGTCGCGGTCGTCTTGCCGGAGCCCTGCAGGCCGGCCATCAGGATCACGGTCGGACCCTTGGAGGCGAAGACGAGGTCACGTCCCGAGCCTCCCATCAGCTCGGCGAGCTGCTCGTCGACCACCTTGACCACCATCTGCCCCGGATCGAGGCTCTGCAGCACCCCCTCGCCGATCGCCTTCTCGCGGACGGTGGCGACGAACTGCTTGGTCACCTTGAAGTTGACGTCCGCCTCGAGCAGGGCGAGGCGGATCTCGCGCATCGCCTTGTCGACGTCGTCCTCGGTCAGGGTCCCACGCGAGCGCAGGTCGGAGAGCGTCCCCTGGAGACGTTCGGATAGTTGGTCGAACACAGGCGGAAGCCTAGATGAGCATAGGATCCGGGCCGTGCCGGTCGTCCTTCACACCTCGTTTCCGGGCCGGCTGGAAGCGCCATAGACGACCGGATCCACACGTCGGGCCCCGTCATCGGGGACGTTCCGGAGGTCGTCGAGGATCCACCTGGGCCGGTAGCTCCCGTCGCCGGCATCGCCCAGGCACTTCGTCACCCCGGGCAGATGCTCGTGCTGCTTGGCTTCATGGCCGCCGTCGGCCCGGCGTCGATGGACATCTACATCCCCGCGCTGCCGGCGATCGCGGACGACTTCGGCATCTCCGCGTCGACGACGCAGCTGACCGTCGGCGTGTTCCTGATCGGGCTCGGACTCGGCCAGATCGTCGCCGGGCCGCTGAGCGACGCCCACGGTCGCCGTCCGCCGATGGTCGTCTCGATGGCCATCTACATGGTGGCGTCGGTGCTGTGCGCGGTCGCCCCGGGGATCGAGACGTTGATCGCGGGCCGCTTCCTACAGGGCCTCAGCGCGGCGGCTGGAGTGGTCATCGCCAGAGCCGTCGTCAGGGATCTGTACTCGGGAGCCAAGGGTGCGCGTTACCTCTCACGACTCGTCCTCATCTTCGGCCTGGCGCCGGTGCTCGCTCCCGCCGTCGGGGCGCTGGTGCTCACGGTCGCCCCTTGGAGGGCCGTGTTCGCGGTCCTGGTCGCCGCCGCGGCGATGCTCCTCTTCGCGGTGGTCACCCGACTTCCTGAGACGCTGCCCCCGGAGCACCGCCGTCCAAGCGGCCTGCGATCGACGCTTAGTGCGTTTGGGACCCTGCTTGCCCATCGGGCCTTCCTCGCCTACTCGCTGGTGCTCGGCCTCGGGACGGCCGGAATGGTGAGCTACGTCGGCGGCTCGCCCTTCCTGCTTCAGGACGCCCATGGCGTCTCGGAGCTCCTCTTCGCCGGGATCTTCGGCGTCAACGCGATGGCGATGATCGCCGCAAGCCAGATCAACGCTCACATCGTCGAGCGGGTCGGCGCAAGGCGGATGCTCGGGGTCGGGGTTGGACTGCTGCTCACCTCAGGTGCGCTGCTCGTGACGTTCACCGTCGCCGACTTCGGCGTCGCCCCGATCGCCTGCGGGCTCTTCCTGATGATGGGTTCTTGGGGTCTCGTTCCCCCGAATGCGATCGCCCTGGCGATGACCGATCACCCGAGCATCGCCGGATCCGCATCAGCCGTGCTCGGCGCCGTCCAGTACGGAGTCGGAGGGCTCGCCGCCCCCTTGGCCGGCCTCGGCGGGCGGGCTGCCGAGCTGACGATCCCGATCCTGATCCTCACCACCGGGGCACTGGCGACCCTGATGGTGCTCCTCGCGTCTCGGTCCGCCGGTAGACGGATGTCACACGTGCTCTGAGACCGACAGATCAGGAAAGCCCAACGCCAACTCGAGCAGACACGGCGACGGAATCCCAATCCATCCACCCGTCCGGCGGAGCTACCAAGGAGGTCTCAGGTCCTCGACCATGGGGAAGTGCTTGACGTTGAGCGTCAGCAACCGTGCCCCCTCTTCCTCCGCAGTCGCCGCGATCAGGTAGTCGGCGAGGTCGATCCCCGGGTGTGAGCGCCGGAAGCGGCGCAGGTGCCGGCCCGCCGTGCGGGCGATCGCGTCCGTGACCGGCAGCAGGCGCAGCCCGTCGAAGAGCCGACTGACGTCCCGCCGTTCGCCCGATCGCATCCCACCCTCGATCTCGGCTCGCGAGATGACGCTGGCGAGAGCACCCTCCCCGGCCGCCTCCAGCAGCAGCTCCGTGGCACGGGCGTCGCCGCGCAGGTGCGCGATCAGGATCGTCGAGTCGAAGAGCGCGTTCAACTCTCCAGGCGCGTCAGCCGCTCATCGGCGCCGCCGCCTCGCACCCGGGCCAGCCACGACTCCCAACCGTCAGCGTCAGGAATGACGCCCGCCGTGACGCGGATCGCGCGCCGCCGCTCGTCGGCTCCGTCGTCGATCCCCAGCCCCTCGTCGAGCACCCGCCGGATCACCTTCGCCTTCGAGACCCCGGCATCCGCCGCCCAAGCCGCGATCCGCTCCTCTTGCTCCTCCGTGATGTAGATCTGCGTTCGACGCATATGTGGTTGCAGTATACATCAACAAGGGGGCGACAACCTGCAGAGCGTGGGGCCCATGGACCCGTTGCGTCCCGTCTCATCCCAGCCAACTCACCCTGCGCTGGACCACGACCTGCCGTCGGCGCCACCAGGCGGCCAGCTCGGCTTTGCCGATCGGTAGCGCCGCGTCCTCCTCGACGTCATCGAGGTACCCCATCGCGGCGATCAAGGTGCGGATGGGCGCCTGATCGTCTGGGGCGATGCGGTAGCGCTCCCGGTAGAGGCCGATGCCCTCCTCGACCGAGAGCGGCGTGCGCTCATCGATCTCCTTGACGTCGAAGTAGTCGCGCATCTCCCCACGCTCGCTCATCACCTTGAGCTTCATCGCCAGCAGATCCTCGATCGACGCGACCATGAGGCCCGAGATCCGCTGCGTCGGCCGGAGCTGCATGAGGGTGCCTGCATCGAAGACCTCCAGCTTCGTCGCCCCGAACAAACCCCTGAGGGTGCCCGGATCCTCGAGCCTGCCGGCGAACTCGCCAAGCTCGCCGATACGTTCGAGCAACCGCTCGAGGTCGACGGCGTGGTCGTGGAAGAAGAAGTCGAGATCACGGCTCGTGCGATGCCCGAGATGCACGGCAACGGCTGTGCCACCACCGAGGTACAGGGAACCCGGGAGGTGCGGGGCCAGGGTCATCCAGGTCCGTACGGTGTCCTCGGGAAGGATGCGGGCTAGTGAGCGCGGGAGACCCTGCACAACGTCCGGCTCGCCTCCTTCCGACTCGCCGCTCACCGCTCGGCCTCGATCGCGAGGTTCTCGGCGAGGGCTCGGGCTCGAGGGTCGAGGTTGCGGGCGTGAGCGCCTTCACGCCAATCCTCGGCGCTGAGATGGCTTGCTCCCCAGGCCAGTCCCTGCAGATCCATCGTTCGAAGCAGTCGCCGCGCGATGTAGCCGCCGGAACCTTCGAGCTCGAGTTGGGACGGATCCGTGTTCCAGAACAGATGCCGCAGCCGGGACGGAACGCGTCGCGGTCTCTGCCCGCCCCCACCGCTGGGGAGCTCGATTGGGTCGAGGATCGGATCGAGCTCCGACCATTCGGGGTTGCCAAGGGCGGCGCTCCAGACCGTCGCCTCGTGCGCCCGCCCAGCTTCGATCATCCGACGCTCGGCTCGCACGAGACCGCGCTCGCGAAGCCGCGCGAGGGCTCGGCTCGCCGAAGTCGGCGAGATGCCGGCTCGCCTGGCGACGGCTCGGATCGACAGCAAGCCCAGAGGAGCGGATCGCAGCGCTGCCAGGATGAGCACCTCGCTCCGTGAGAAGCCCCTTACGGGGCGCGGTTGCACGCCGAGCTCTCGCCGCACCCCCTCCGCTTGCTCAGACGTCAACCGATAACGCCCCGACGACGTGCGCGCGTCGATGCCAAGGCGCTCGATCGCTCGTGCCACCCGGGGTCGGCTCGTCCCGAGCGACCGCGCCAAAGCGCCTGCCGAAATAGTGTCCATTTCGTTACATCATAGCTTGATTACGGCGCATCCTTTTCCGATCGGGATCTGACGGCGATACGAGCGGAACTCGCCCGCGGAGCTGACCCTGAGGCGCACGCACGTTGGGCCGTTGAGTCTGAAGCCCGCTACGAAACCCGTGAAAGCACCAACCCGACGCCCCGCCACCTCAGCATCGGGCGGGCAAGGACGTAGCTCGACGACGGGGCCACGGACGTCTGGGCCACGGTCACGGCTGACGACGATCACAACCCGGCGCTTTACGCCGGGCGCGAGGGCGATCCGGACGGGCGAACCAGCCTCGACGCGGATCGGCACCTTCGCCGGTGCGTGGCGACCCCGCGGTCTCACCGGAAGATCTTGTAACTGCTTTGCGGCGAGGAACGTGGCGGGTCCGGCGACCACCGAAGTTCGCCTAACCCTCGGCGACAACGGAGCCCTGGTGCGTGGACCCGGATCACCTGCACACGGGTCCGGCAGTCGATGACGGGTATCGACTCGGTATCGGATTGCTGTCGCTCGGCAGGCTCGTCCGCTCCGCTCGACTCAGAGCCGCCGTACCCGAACGACCCCACAAGCACGGTCAACGCAGCGATGCTCACCCCGAGGATCTGCACAACCAGACGATCCCACCGTCCGTCGACGATCGCAAGGGTGAGCGGGGCCCACGAGCCGCCCCCACCCATCGCTGCTGAGAACATCTGGGCCGCTCCACTGTCACCTCACGCGCCCAACGGGGACGAGAACAGACTCCCTACTCCCTACAGCGCGGTAGGATCTTGCCGGCTTCAACCCCGTCGCCAAGAGATCCGGGCCGCAGCCTGCTGGGCTCGCACCTGATCTCGGGCTAGGCTCCCCAAAGATCGATCCAAGCGATGTCGCGAGAGCGACGAAACGGGGTGAGACGATGAGCGTGATCGACGATGTCCTGGCCGACGCCGACGAGTACGCGGCCGGCTTCGAGAAGGGTTCGCCGCCACTTCCGCCCGCCAAGCCGCTAGCGATCCTGGCGTGCATGGACGCGCGACTCGATCCCTACGCGGTCCTTGGGCTCAACGAGGGCGATGCCCACGTGATCCGTAACGCGGGAGGGGTGGTTACCGACGACGAGATCAGGTCGATCTCGATCTCCCAGCACCTGCTCGGCACCCGCGAGGTGATGCTGATCCACCACACCGACTGCGGGATGCTCACCTTCAAGGACGAGGACTTCGCCGAGACCCTGGCTGCGGAGGCCGGGACGACGCCCAAGTGGTCGGCGCAAGCCTTCTCCAGCCCTGAGGCAGACGTTCGGGAGCAGATGCAGAAGATCAAGGCCAGCCCGTTCATCCCGCACCGCCGCCATTTACGAGCTTTTCAAGGTTTGCAAGTAAACGTTGACACCCCGCAGACGCCTCAGTCCTGGATCAACTAAACGCTCCAGAGCATCCGCCAACTCGCTGGGCGGTACGTCCCCTTGCTCAGGCCCACCTGCAGCACCCCTATCAGAAGGCGGTAGCAGTAGTGATACCTGTCGAAAGACCCCTAATAGCAAGAACGCCAGAATGATGATGGTGATCCACTGAAGGACCTCCCAACCATTGCAACTTACTCCCCTCTCTGCCCCGAACATTTAGCGAGCGATGCGAAGATGAAATTGGCATGAGTCTGCCAGACCGGATGCAAGTAATTAGTGGATCGCTTCGGCGCTTGACGCTTTGGGTAGCCCGCGTTCTTAGCAGCACGACGATGCAAGAGTGCGCGCGCTATGACGTCCACTAGTACACACGTCCCTTCCCCGAAGCCCCCGTATAGCGAAGCCCGGTTCGTAGAGAATGGACCCTGTGTTACTTGGATCCAGTACTCTCTAGCTTGGGCTATATCCCCATCGGATCAACGGGCGGTTGTCAAGGAGTTTCGTGATGATGTGAAGTTCAAGCAGGAAACTGCCTGATCGACATGACCTTCGCGGCAAGTGCGGCTCTTTGCTTTTTCTAGGTCTATGGCTCCCGTCCAGTCGATCAACTGCCCTGCCCTCCTGCCTACTCCCCCACCAACGCCGCGCTGAACGCCTCGGCGTCGAAGGGGCGGAGGTCGTCGATGCCCTCACCGATTCCGATCAGCTTCACGGGGATGCCCAGCTCGCCGGCGATCGCTAGGGCGATGCCGCCCTTGGCGGTGCCGTCCAGCTTGGTCAGGGCGACGCCGGTGACCTCGACGGCGTCGCCGAAGACCTTGGCTTGGCGGAGGCCGTTCTGGCCGGTCGTCGAGTCGACGACTATGAGGGTCTCAGAGGGGCCGCGGCCGCAGCGCTTCTCGATCACGCGGCGGACCTTGGCGAGCTCCTCCATCAGGTCGGTGCGAGTGTGCAGGCGGCCGGC
>CAZXKG010000050.1:0-6868 GCA_964641695.1 uncultured Conexibacter sp. | reverse complement strand
TCGCTGCCGCGCGCCTCGGCGGCGGCGATCGCGTCGAAGACGACCGCTCCGGCGTCCTGTCCGGTCTCCGCCTTGACGATCTCGCAGCCGGCCCGCTCGGCCCAGGTGGCGAGCTGCTCGACGGCGGCAGCGCGGTAGGTGTCGGCGGCGGCGAGCATCACCGAGAGCCCGGCCTCCTTCTGCAGGTGCCAGGCGAGCTTGCCGACGGTGGTCGTCTTGCCGGTGCCGTTGACGCCGACGATCATCACGATCGCCGGCTGCGGGCGCAGGTCGATCCGTGGGTTGCCGACCTCGGCGCGCTCGGCGAGCAGCTCGACCAGGCGAGCCTGCACGGCCTCGGCGCCCTCGACCTTGCCGCCCTCGACCTCGGCCTCGAGCCGGCCGACCACCTCGGCGGTGGTCCGCGCCCCGACGTCGGCCATGATCAGCGCCTCCTCGAGGCGCTCCCAGGTCTCCGCGTCGAGCGTCTCGAACAGCGACGAGCCGATCTCC
Organism: uncultured Conexibacter sp.; assembly: GCA_964641695.1. Taxonomy (GTDB): domain Bacteria; phylum Actinomycetota; class Thermoleophilia; order Solirubrobacterales; family 70-9; genus RHKX01. Next base: position 6,376 of record CAZXKG010000050.1, on the reverse strand, counting down.
GCGGACAGCGCCTCGCGGCTGGTCGCGAGGCTCTCGCGCAGCCGCTTGAAGAAACCCCGACGGCGCGGCTGGCCATCCTCCTGCTCCGGAACCGCATCGGCACCGGGCGTCGGCGCCTCGCGCTCGCCCAGATCGAGCAGCTCTGCCCAGGTGGTCGACATCGGCGCGGAAGCCTACGCCGCGCGCGGGGCCGAGGCGTCGCCCGGCGCCTCGACCGCCTCGACCGGCGCGGCATCGCGAGCGTCGGCGTCGCCCGGCTCCGGCGCGTCGGCGCCGATCGGCAGCTGGGAGTCACGCGGCAGCTTGCGCGAGATCACCTTGGTCGCGCCGTCCTTCATGCTGACCCCGTAGAGGACGTCGGCTGCGTCCATCGTCCGCTTCTGGTGGGTGACGATCACGAACTGGGCTCGGTCTGAGAAGCGGCGGACGAGCTGCAGGAAGCGGTCGATGTTGGCGTCGTCGAGGGCGGCCTCGACCTCGTCGAGGATGTAGAAGGGCGATGGGCGGGCGAGGAAGACGCTGAAGACGAACGCCAGCGCGACCAGTGACTTCTCTCCGCCCGAGAGCAGCGAGAGGCGGCGCGTCGCCTTGCCGGCGGGCGTGACCTCGATCTCGACTCCGGCGGTCTCGGCGGGATCCTCCTCGTCCTCCAGCTCCTCGACTTCGGCGGCACCCTCCTCCCCACCTTCGGAGCCGGCCTCCTCGGCGGTGCTCGCGCCACCCAGGACACGTTCAGGCTTGGGCGCCTCCACGATCCGCAACTTCCCGCTGCCGCCCGGGAAGAGATGCTCGATCAGCTCGGTGAAGTTCGCGCTCGCGGCGGCGAACGTCTCCTCGAAGGCGGCGGTGATCTCACGGTCGGTCTGCTTGATCAACTTGGCCAGCTCGGCCAGGGCCTTCTCCAGATCCTCGCGCTGGGCCTCGAGCTCCTCGACGTGCTCCTTGGCCCGCTCGTACTCGGCCTCCGCCAGCGGGTTCACCGGCCCGAGCTGCTCGCGCCTGCGGATCAGCCGCTCGATCGAGGCCTCCACCCGCTCCCGCTCCTCGGCCTCCAGCGACTCCTGCTTCGGCTCCTCCTCGAGCTCCAGCTTGGTGAGGATCCGGCCCCATTCGGCCTCGGCGTCCTCGCGCCGGTCGCGGAGGTGAGCGGCCCGAACCTCGGACTCGGTGACGCGCTCGGCGATCACCCGAAGCTCGCCGTGCAGCTCGTTCTCGACCCGCGAGCACTCACGAAGCCTGTCGGCCAGCTCGTCGCCCTGCTCGACGCCCACGATCCGCTTCTCGGCCGCCGAAGCGCGAGCGCCGACCGCGTCCCGAGCCGAGGCCAGCGCCGCGCAGAGCCGGGCGAGGGTCTGGGCGAGCTCAGCCTCCGCCTCCGCCCGCTGCTCGAGCGAGTCCTGACGCCGGTGTCCGAGCATGTCCTCGGCACGACGCGCGGAGCGCCCGGCACGCTCAGCCCCGAGGCGGACCTTCGCCAGCGCGGCGAGCCTGCCCTCGACCTCATCGACCTCACGCGCGCCCTCGATCCCCGCGACGGCCTCGGCCAGCGCCTCGTCGATCGAGTCCAACTCGCGGGCCAGCGCGGCCTCGGCGTCGCGCTCGGTAGCCCGCAACTCGGCCGCCAGCACCCCGAGCTGGGCGCGACGGCGGTCGACGGCCATCCTCAACTCGGTCTCGCGGGCGGCGAGCGCCTCGGTCCGGGCTCCCAGGCGCTCGTGAGCGGCCCTGAGCGCCGTCAGCTCACCCCACACGGCGGTTCGCTCGCGATCGCGTTTGGCGAGGCTCTCCTCCACGACGCTGCGCCGCTTGTTCGCCTCGGCGAGCTTCTCCTCGATCCGAGCGCGGTCGGCGCGGGCCTTGGCAACCGCCTCCTCGGCTTCCTTGAGCTCGTCGTCGCCGGCGGCGAGGCGGTCGCCGAGCAGCCGCAGCCGCAGCTCCATCGTCTGCCGCTCGAGCCGGGCGTGGGTCTCGGCCGCGTTCGCCTGCTGGCGCAAGGGGCGCAGCCGGGAGCGGGCCTCGCGCTCCACGTCCAGAGCCCGGTCGAGATTCTGGCGCGTGCGCTCGAGCTTGAGCTGCGCGCGGCGACGACGCTTGCGGTGCTTGCCGAGCCCGGCGGCCTCCTCGATCAGCAGGCGCCGCTCACGAGGCTTGGAGAGGACGATCGACTCGACCTTGCCCTGGCCGATCACCGAGTGCATCTCGCGACCGAGGCTGGCGTCGGAGAGGGCCTCGCTGATGTCGGCGAGCCGGCAGCGCGCGCCGTTGAGTCGGTAGCCACCGTCGCCGTTGCGGTCGAGCTTGCGGGTGACGGAGATCTCCGAGAACTCCGAGCCGGCGGCGCCGTCGGAGTTGTCGATCACGACCTCGACCTCGGCCGACCCGCGCGCCGAGCGCTCGCGTCCGCCGGCGAAGATCACGTCCTGCATCGACTGCCCGCGCACGGCGAGCGGGCTCTGCTCGCCGAGCGCCCAGAGGACGCCGTCGGTGATGTTCGACTTGCCGCAGCCGTTGGGCCCGACGATCACGCTGACGCCCGGCGAGAACTCCAGATGAGTGCGCTCGGGGAAGGACTTGAAGCCCTTCAAGGTGATCGATTTCAGATGCATCTACTCGAACCCCGTTCGTCGTGGTCGGCCGCCTCCTGCAGGCCGCATCGCAGACAAGCGTGCCCACTCGATCGGACGGGAACCACAGCGTTCGAGAAGTCCCTGCTCAGCCGCCCAGTTCATCCAGCGCCTCGGCTGCGGCAGCCTGCTCCGCGGCCTTCTTGCTGCCACCCTCGCCGGTGCCCAGAACGTCGTCGCCGACCCTCGCCTCGACGGTGAACGTACGGTCATGCGGCGGTCCCTGCTCGTCCACCACGACGTAGCCGACCCGCAAGCCCCGGCGGGCCAGATGCTCCTGCAGCGCAGACTTGAAGTCGAGCCGCGTCCCGGTGGCGAGCTCGATCTGGGGAACGAAGGCGGTCAGGACCGCCTCCGCGGTCCGCTCCAGCCCGAACTGCAGATAACAAGCGCCGATCAAGGCCTCCACGATCGAGGCCATAGCTCGCTCGCTGCCGGTGAGGGCGGATGGCGACTGCGCCCCTTCGTGAGTCTGGGGCCAGGTTTCGACGAGCATCTCGGGAACGCCCATCTCGAAGGCGACCTCCGCACAGGCCCGTCCGCTGACGACCTGGCCGTGGATCTTCGTCAAGCGGCCGATGTCGGAGCGCGGATAGCGCTCGTACAGATGCTCGGCGATCACGAGGCCGAGCACGCTGTCGCCAAGGAAGGCCGGGCGGCCCCAGGAGCTGATCCGCCGCTCGGTCCACGACGCATGCGTGAGGGCCTGGAACCTGGCCTCCCCCTCGAGGCCGTCGATCAACGCGATCAGGGGCTCGACGTGCTCCCGGTCCTCGGCGGCGCAGCCCCGGTCGTCATCGGCGGCAGCGTCCGTCTCGGTGACGGATTCCGGGGTCGAAGCTCCCTCAGGCACGTCAGATCCGGTCGAAGACGAAGTCGACGGCGTCCCCCACCGTCTTGATCTTCGTCGCCTCCTCCTCGCTCATCGAGACACCGTAGACGTCCTCGAGCTCCATGACCAGCTCGTACAGGTCGAGGGAATCGGCGTCGAGATCCTCGCGGAAGCTGGTCGGATCCTTGATCCGCTCGGGGTCGATCTCCAACTCGGCGGCAAGATGTCCGCGAACCTTCGCGAAGATCTCCTCCCGCCCCGGTGCCGCAGTCGAATCACTCATCACTGAGTTGTCTATCACGACTCGTCCGCCGAGCGCCCCGCATCGCCCGCTCGCATCGCGGCCCTGCCGACCCCGGCGGCTTCGATCAGCTCAGCCGTCCGCTCGGCAGCGCGCTCGGTGACCGAACGGGCGGCAAGCCCGATCTGGTTGGCGATCCCGAGGGCGCCGCTGCTCCCGTGGCCGACGACGGCGATCCCGCGGAGGCCGAGCAGGATCGCCCCACCGGTGCCGTCCGGATCCATCGACTCACGCAATCCCCCCAGGGCCGGTCGCAGAAGCAGGCCCCCGGCCATCGCCCGAGGACCGGAGCGGGCGGCCTCCCTGACCGCATCGCCGACCGCCGAGGCCGTTCCTTCGACGGTCTTGAGCACGACGTTGCCGGTGAAGCCGTCGGTGACGACGACGTCCGCCGGCGGATCGAGCAGCTCCCTGCCCTCGACGTTGCCGACGAAGTCGATCGAGTCGAGCTCGGCGGGCGCGGCGTGCGCGTCGACGACGACCGTCGAGCCCTTCTTCGCCTCCGCGCCGACCGAGAGCAGCGCCACTCGCGGCGAGGGGATGCCGAGGACCGCCTCGACGAAGGCCGATCCGAGATACGCGAACTGGACCAGGTGTCCGGGCCTGGCGTCGGCGTTGGCCCCGACGTCGAGCAGAATCAGGGGACGGTCGCGCCCCGGGGTCGGTAGCTGCACGGCCAGCGCCGGGCGCTGCACCCCCTTCAACCGCTTGAGCGCGAACAGCGAGGCCGCCATCGTCGCCCCGGTCGAGCCGGGACTGGCCAGCGCATCGGCGCGGCCCTCGACCACGTCGGTGGCGGCCCGAACGATCGAGGCGTCGGGACGCGATCGCACGGCACGTACGGGCTCGTCGTCGTTGCCGATCACCCCGGAGCAGTCGGCGAGCTCCACCCCCGGCACGCCGTCGAGCCCGCTGAGATCGTCGGCACGGCCGTGCACGCGGACCCGGATCCCCTCCGCGGCGGCGATCCGCACGCCCTCGACGACGACCGCCGGACCCCGCTCGGCGCCGAGCGCGTCGAAGGCGACGCACGGCGTCCGCGAGGAGCTCGCCGTCCCCGACACCGCTTCCCGATTCGGGTGCGGCGCGTTTGGGCTCAACTACTGCCCCTCGGCGGGGATTCCGTCAGGGCCGACCGGGTCGACGTTGACGACCTCGCGACCCGCGTAGGTGCCGCAGCTCGGGCAGACGCGGTGCGGGAGCCTGGGGCTGTGGCACTGCGGGCACTCGTTCAAGCTCGGCGCGGCAACGGCGTCGTGGGCGCGACGCTTGTCGCGGCGGGCACTGGATTGACGCTTCTTCGGTACGGCCATGCGGCGGCGAATCGTAGCGGGGCGCAGGACGCGGCGCCGGGAGCCTGTGGCCTCTTACTCCTCGAGCATCCGGAGCTTCGCGAAACGCGGATCGCGCGGGGCCTCGTGGGTGTGCTCGCCGGGAGCGAGATCGTTCAGCGCCGCGCCGCAGACGTCGCAGAGCCCGGCGCAGTCTGGGCGGCAGAGAAGCCGCTCGGGAATCGCGAGCCTGATCGCATCGTGCAGCCAGGAGGTCGCGTCCAGCAGACCGTCGACGACGTACGGGCTGCTCAAGTCCTCGTCCTCGACGTCTCCCTGATCGACCTCGCGAACCTCCAGCTCGAGCGGCAGACGGGCATCCCCCAGACACCGTGCGCAGACCCCGAGCACCACCGGCTCGGCACGCAGCCGGAGCGCATATCCCGAGCTCGTCCTCGAGACGTCGATCCGGGCCGCCACCGGCACCCGCTCGAACGCCAGCTCCTCGCCACCTACCAGCGGCGCTTCGGCCTCCAGCTCGATCTCGAGCTGAGCAGCCTGGCCGGCGCGCAGCGAGAGCCTGTCGAGGTCGATCCGGTTGTCGGGCTCGCCGGTCATGCAGCTAGCCTCCGAGCGTACCGTGAGCGAACGACCGGACTTCCAACCCGACGGATACCTGGAGTGGGTACGCGCGGCCGTCCCCGGCTACGACGAGCTCCAGGACGCCGCGATCGCCGCGATCGACGGCACGCCGAAGCGCGTGCTCGACCTCGGGATCGGCAGCGGTGAGACCTCGCGACGGCTACTCGGGGCCTTCCCGGAGGCGCGGATCACCGGCCTCGACTCGAGCCCGGAGATGGTGTTCCAGGCGCGCGAGATGGGGATCGAGGTGCGCCTGGCGCGGATGGAGGATCCGCTGCCCGACGGCCCCTGGGACCTCGTGATCTCGGTGCTCAGCGTCCACCACCTGACCTCCGAGCTGAAGCGTGACCTGTTCCGGCGGATCCGCGAGCAGTCCCGCGCGCTGGTGCTGGGCGACATCGTCGAGGTCGAAGAGCACCTCGCAACCGTCAACCCACTCCGTGACTACCCCGACGCGGCCGAGGATCTGGCCGAGTGGTCGGGCGGAAGGATCGCCTGGCAGCGCAACGACCTCGCCGTGATCGCCGCCACCTACGAGTAGTGGTCGGCTGACCAAAAACGGAGCCGCGCCGCGTCAGCGGGCCGCTGCCGCTACTGGACTACTTCGGCCGGCTCTATCTCTTCCTCGTCACGACCGGCCAGGCGGTCGCGGCCGCGCTGGACGGCGGCGAGGAACTTCTGCAGGTTGACCTCGAGGGTGTTGAGG
>CAZXKG010000049.1:18871-19309 GCA_964641695.1 uncultured Conexibacter sp. | reverse complement strand
CCTCCTCGATGATCTCGTTGCAGAGGTCGATGCACTCGTCGCAGATGTAGACGCCGGGTCCGGCGATCAGCTTCTTGACCTGCCGCTGCGATTTCCCGCAGAAGCTGCAGAGGAGCTGTTCGTTCGAGTCGGTTGGACGTGCCAGGGGTTCTTTCCCTTCGGGCCTCGGGGGACGGACTGCTGGCCCCACGGCGAAGGCTACGGAACCGGCCGCCGCGGGGTCGCACCTCCTCTACGCCCCCAAGCCGCCCGTCCCTCCCCCAGGTGGCCCAATTGCATCCGCTTGCCTCAGGCTGAGAGGCGTTCTGAGCAAGCGGATCCAGGACGCAGGAGGCGAAGCGGCCCAATCCCTTGTCGTTGGGGCCGTGAGCCGCGGAGGACGACGAGCCGCGCCGCGTCAGAACGTCTCGAACGGCGAGTCTCCGCGCCGTCAGATCG
>CAZXKG010000049.1:0-18771 GCA_964641695.1 uncultured Conexibacter sp. | reverse complement strand
GGTGACGCAGGAGGCGAAGCGACCAAGTGGTCGTGAGCCGACGAGGATCCCGAGCCGCGCCGCGGAGGACGACGAGCCGCGCCGCATCAGAACGTCTCGAACGGCGAGTCTCCGCGCCGTCAGATCGGGTGACGCAGGAGGCGAAGCGACCAAGTGGTCGTGAGCCGACGAGGATCCCGAGCTGGCGCCGCGGAGGCCGCCGTCAGCGGTTCTCGATGACGCGGTCGATGATGTTGTACTCGACCGCTTCCTCGGCGCTCATGAAGTAGTCGCGCTCGGTGTCCTTCTTGACGCGATCGATGTCCTGGTCGGTGTGCTTGGCGATGATCTCGTCGAGGCGGCGGCGCATGTCGAGGATCTCGCGAGCGTGGATCTCGATGTCGGTCGCCTGGCCCTGGTAGCCGGCGGAGACCTGGTGGATCAGGATCTTCGAGTTCGGCGTCGCCATCCGCTTGCCGGCCTTGCCGCCGCTGAGCAGCAGCGCGCCCATGCTCATCGCGATCCCGACGCAGATCGTCTGCACGTCCGGCTTGATGTACTGCATCGTGTCGTAGATGGCGAGGCCGGCGTAGACGGAGCCACCCGGGGAGTTGATGTAGAGCGAGATGTCCTTGTCCGGGTCCTCCGACTCCAGGTGGATCATCTGAGCGACGATCAGGTTGGCGATGTCATCGTTGACGGCGGTGCCGAGGAAGATGATTCGCTCGTTGAGAAGGCGCGAGTAGATGTCGAAGGACCGCTCTCCGCGAGAGGTCTGCTCGACGACCATTGGAACAAGGGGGCTCATTGGCCGGGCAGTTTATAGAAGGCCGCCCCTCCGACCCGGATCTGACGTGCACTGCCGGTTGCTACCTTCCTCACGGTCGACGCCGCAACCTCGGAGCTGCGCACGCGTTAACTGAGAAACCGATCGCAGGAAGATGGAAGCCCTGCGGCACCCGAAGGGAGAATCCATGAAGAAATCCGCGATCGTGCTGGCCGCCGTTCTGCTCGCTCTCGTTGCAGTCCCGAGCATCGCCAACGCGGCGAAGATCAAGCAGACGGGTCAGATCGTCGGCGACAAGTCCGCCGAGGTCCAGCTACGGGTCAAGGTCAATCGCAAGGGCGTCGCCACGGAGGTGGCCGGGTTCAAGGCGAAGGGCGTACGGACCAAGTGCGGCAACCAGATCGTCCGCTACCAGTACAACGCGCTCAACCCGATCCCGGTCCTGAACAACAAGTTCAAGATCGTCCTGACGGGTAGCGGCGGCGCCAAGCTGACGATCACCGGCAAGGTCAAGAACAAGGGCAAGGCGACTCGGGGCTCGCTGAAGAGCAACCGCTTCACCGGCAGCACCGGCTCCAAGTGCAAGACCACCAAGCAGAAGTTCAAGACCGCCGCGAAGTGAGCTGACCCGGGCCTCCGAGAGCGCTCCGGCGCTCTCGGACGGCTGCGGGGGGATCGCCTCGGGTCGCGTCCCCGCGCGCCGCGGCGAGGGCGGTCAGCCCGGCGTCCAGAGCTTCTCGCGAGCCTCGGCGCGGTCCATGTCGATCGGCTTCGCCTCGGCGACGAGGAGATCCCGCGCCTTACGCATCTGGATCTCCTCGATCAGCATCACGTCGCGACCCTCATCGCGAAGGCGATCGAGCAGCTTCTCGGGGTTGCCCTTCTCTCCAGCGGGCGGGGCGAGCGCCTCGAGCATCTCCTCCTCGGAGACCGCGATCTCCTCGGCCTCGACAACAGCGGCGAGGACGGCCTCGCGCTTGATGCCGGACTCGGCGTCCTCGTGGGCCTCGGCGATCATCTCCTCGCGCTCCTTGCCCTGCATCTGCAGGTAAGCCTCCGGGTTCATCCCACGCGAGGAGAGCGACCGCTCCACCCGTTCCCAGAGCTCGGTGGCGCGGGCGTTGACGATGTCCTCGGGAATCACGACCGTCGCGTTGCCGACGGCCGCATCGACGACCGCGTCCTCGAACTGATGCTCGGCCCGGTGCTCGGCGGCGTGCAGGAGCTTGCCCTCGATGTCCTCGCGCAGCTCCTCGAGCGTGTCGAAGTCGGAGTTGTCGGCGGCGAAGTCGTCATCTGCCTCGGGCAGAACCTTGGCGCGGACCTCCTTCACCTGGACGTCGAACTTGGCCGCCCTTCCGGCCAGCTGCTCGGCGTGGTAGTCCTCGGGGAAGGTCACCTCGACGACATGGCTCTCGCCCGCGGACGCGCCCGTGAGCGTCTCGTTGAAGCCCTCGATCAGGGTGTTCGAGCCGAGCTCGAGCAGGAAGTCCGTCGTCGAGCCGCCCTCGAACGGCTCGCCCTCGATCTCGCCCGCGTAGTCGATCAGCAGGAAGTCGCCGTCCCCCCCGGCGCGCTCGACCGGCTCGAGACCCGCGAGACTCTCGCGCATCCGATCGATCTCCTCGTCGATCATGTCGGCCGGGACCTCAGCTTCGGCCTTGCCGACCTCAAGTCCCTTGTACTCGCCGAGGGTCGCCTTCGGGCGTACGGCTATCTCGATCGTGAACTCAGCGTCCTCGCCCTCGGCCGGCGGCTCCGGCATGTCGAGACTGGGCTCGCCCACCGGCGCGACTCCCGACACCAGGATCGCCCGCTCGTACCAGGCCGGCAGGGCCTCGCGCAGGGCCTCTTCGAGGAGACCCTCGCGGCCGATCCGCTGGACCACGAGCTGCGGAGGGACCTTGCCCTTGCGGAAGCCGGGAACCTTCATCTCCCCGGCGAAGCCCTTGGCGGCCTTCTGGATCTGGCGCTCGACCTCGGCGGCGGGGACGGTGGCGGTGATCTTGGCGCGGGAATCGGGGAGCGCCGCGACCTCGGTCTTGACTTCTGGCATGAGCTTGCTTGCTGTCATCGGGGCGCGAACCTTAGCCTGGATCCCGTGGCTCTACCGTTGGCCGTTGTGAACATCTCACCACCCGGTCGATCAGACACCCACCCACACCGTGCGCACGGCAGATCCGCGCGTCGCCGCGACCGCGCTCTGGCGCGGATCGTCTCCGGCCCGCCGGGACGTGGCTACTCCTTCTGCGCCGAGCTCGCCGCCGCGATCGCTCGCGGCCTGCGGGGAGACCGGCAGGATCCGGAGGAGCGCCGCTACTGACGCCACCCCGCTCCCCGCTCAACCCTGCGAGTCCCCCGCGTAGCCGATGATCGATCGGTCGATCAGCCACTCCACCGGCGCGAGATCGTCGGTGTAGACCTCGCCCCCGGCCAGCCGCGGCTCGATCCTGCCGGCGCTGTTCGCGGCCAGCTGCTTCAAGTCCTCGGGCAGCATCCGGTTCGCGGCCAGGAGCCGATCGCCGGAAGCCTCCGCCTCGCTGCCCAGCAGCAGCGTGTTCGAATCCTCCAGCGGATCCCTGACGACGGTCGGGAAAGCCTCCGCCATCGTCCGGCCGACCGCCCGCTCCAGATCGTCGTTGCCCTCCGGGTGACCGATGTTGACCACTACCACGCCACCGGGCGCGAGCCGCTCGCGCGCGAGCTCGAAGAACTCCCTGGTCGTCAAGTAGAACGGGATGTAGGGCTGCCGGTAGGCGTCGACGACGATCACGTCGTAGTCGCCCTCCGCGCGCCGGAGCCACGGCCGGGCGTCATCGGTGTACGTGTGGAGATCGGGGCCCGAGAGGTCGAAGTACTCACGGCCGATCTCGGTCAGCTCCCCGTCGATCTCGACGCCGTCGACACGCGTCCGCGGGAAGTAATGCCCGTACATCCGCGCGGCGGTCCCGGCAGCGTTGCCGAGGATCGCGACGCGCTCCGGCTCCTCGTCGAGCGCCGCGAAAGGGAGCACGACCAAGCCGTCCCAGTAGCGACCCGTCAGGTAGGAGTCGGGCCTGATCAGAGAATGGGTCGCCTGGCCCTCGTTGAGCTGGAGGATCCGATCGCCGTCCGGCTCCTCGACGACCTGGGCGTACTGCGACTCCGTGTCGACCTCGTAGATCACCTCGCCCATGTCCGAGCCCTTGACCGTCCCGACCGGGATCGCAAGGCTGAGGAGCAACGCGGCGGCGACCGGTACGTAGCGCACGCCCAAGCCGACCACCGCCGCGCCGCCGATCAGGACGGCGAAGACGAGGAAGGTCCGTTGCGTGCCGATGAACGGGATCAGCAGCAGAGAGGAGACCATCGTCCCGGTCAGCGATCCTGCCGTGGAGATCGCGTACAGGCGGCCGGAGACGCGCCCGGCGTGCTGGACGTCGGGCACGGCGAGTCGCAAGGCGTAGGGAGTCGCCGCGCCGAGGAGCATGACCGGGATCGCGACCAGCGCCAGCACCGCGAACAGCGAGCCGGCGAATGCACCAGCCGAGATCGAGTCGAGCGCGTCGACGGAGACGTCGAAGAACGGCTGGGCGACGAACGGGACCACCGCCAGCAGAACGGCCGCGAGCAGGACCATCTTGCAGAGCCCCTGCAGGGTCGGGTTGCGGTCGGCGAGCCTGCCGCCGAACCAGTACCCGATCGAGAGCGCCACCAGGACGACGCCGATCGTGTTCGCCCAGACGATCGTCGAGGCGCCGAAGTACGGCGCCATCAGCCGAGCGACGGCGATCTCGGCGCCGAGCGAGCCGGTACCGACCGCGAAGACGAGGAAGTAGAGGAACCGCGTGCGGGATGGCTGGGCCTGCTCGGGGTCCGTCATGGGCCGGTCAGGCTATAGAGGTGGGTCGGGCGGCCATCCGGGACCGCGTGCCGCGACGCATCCGCGGGCGCCCGCCGCTGGATCAGCCCCTTTCTTCGAGCACGCCCTCGAGCTCGAGCAGCTTCTCCTTGACCTCGAGACCGCCCCCGTACCCACCGAGCGCTCCGCCGGAGCGCAGGACCCTGTGGCAGGGAACGACGATCGGGATCGAGTTGGAGCCCAGCGCGGTCCCCGCGGCCCTGAACGCTCGTGGCCTCCCCACCGACTCCGCCATCTCCCCGTACGTGCGCGTCTGCCCGTAGGGGATCTTCGCGGTCTGGCGAAGGATCTCCCGCGCGAAGCCGCTGGAGAGCTGCCAGTCGATCGGCAGCTCGAACCGCTTCCGTTCGCCCGCGAAGTACTCGTCCAGCTGGCGTTCGAGGGCCTCGAACGCCGAGGGGACCTCGAGGATCCGCGGCGAGATCCGGGCTGCCAGCCTCTCGAGCTGCTCATCGACCTCGCGGTTGGGATAGCCGAGGTGGACGAGCCCCTTCGGAGTGGAGACGGCAAGCAGCTCGCCGAAGGGGGAATCGATCCGCACGTAGGCGACGTCGAGGAGCCTCTCCGCCCGCGCCCGGCGACCCACGGCCCGCTTGAGCTCCGTCAAGTCACCTGCCTCCACGTCCATGACATCCCGCGCCTCGCTCATCAGCCTCTCCTCCAGATCTCTCATCGTCTCCTGCTCCTCGCTCATGCTCCGGCCCTCGCGCCGCGATCCTCGCCGTAGATCGCCCTCAGCTTGGTCAGGCCCTCGTGCACGCTCCGCCTCGCTGCGGCCTCCGAGCAGCCGAGGGCCGCGCCGATCTCGCGGTAGCGGAGGTCGAGCGCGAAGCGGAGAACCATCGCCCCCCGCTGCTTGCCGGGCAGCTCGCCGACCCGCTGCCAGAGCTCGCCGCCCCCGCTGGGCTCAGTCACGGTCGATGCGACCGCCTCGGCGTCGAGCTCCACCTCGGCGAGGCGGCGCTTGCGCCGCAGCTCGTCGAGCGCCTTGCGCCTGGCGATCGTCAACAACCAGGCCCGGGGGCTGGCGCCGTCGAACTCGGGGTACGCCCTCAACGCGGCGACGAAGGTCTCCTGGGCGGCGTCCTCAGCCTCGGCGGGAGGAAGCATCCTCCCCAGAAAACGCAGGATCGTCCCCGAGTGGTCGTCGACCAGCACCTGGAACGGCGGCTTGCGTTTCACCTCGGCGACCTTCACCACCCCTTCAACGCAGCGCGAGCCGAGTTCGTGAGACGGTACCTCCGCCGTTGACGATCATCGCCCGGCAACCTAACCGCCGTCGCCCACGAGCGCGGCCCGGAAGCGACTATGGTCACGACATGGAACTGGCCTTCGCCGAGCGCCCAAGCGCCTCGAACGCCTCGGAGGCCGCCGGCCTGCTCATCCTCCACCACGGCCGTGGCACCAGCGAGCAGGACCTGATCGGCCTGGCAGACGTACTCGACCCGGAGCGCCGGCTCCACGTGGTAGCCCCTCGCGGGCCGCTGCAGATCCCGGGCTGGCCGGGGAACCACTGGTACGTGGTGCCCAGGGTCGGCTATCCGGACCCGGACACGTTCTGGAACGCCCATGCCGGCCTGGCGAGCTTCCACGACTCGACCTGGGAGCGAACGGGCATCGGAGCCGATCGCACGATCCTTGGCGGCTTCTCGATGGGAAGCGTGATGAGCTACGCGCTCGGGCTCGACGGCGGCAGGCCCGCGCCGGCTGGGATCCTCGCCTTCTCCGGCTTCATCCCGATCGTGCCGAACTGGTCGGCGTCGACCGCCGACCGCCTGGGCCTGAAGGCGTTCATCGCCCATGGCCGCTCCGATCCGATCATGGGGATCGAGTTCGCCCACCAGGCCCGTGACTTCCTCACCGAGCACGGGATCGAGGTCGACTACTACGAGTCAGAGGTCTCCCACCACATCGATCCCACGCATGCGGCTCTCGCGAGTCGCTGGATCGATGCGCTGATCGGACCCTGACACGGCTGCGCGCTCAGTGCTCGTCGAGGACCCGGCCGCTGACCACGGACCCCGGCTTCTCGCTCGTCACCTCGGAGCCCGGTTCGGCGAAGTCGTCCTTCCGCTTGATCAGCAGCCATCGCGGCTTCTCGCCACGGCCGGTGCGCTGCAACGCGAACCCTCCGCGAAGCTTCTCCCCGCGCAGGACGAAGACCGCGTGCCCGCGCTCGATCGCCTCGGGCCAGGGGACGCGTCCGCCCTGCTCGTAAGGACCACGGTCCCAGACGATCGAGCGGTCTGCGAGATCCTCCGACTCGGCGTCGGCCCCGTCGACGGAGTGATCCGGGACTTCGACGGCGAAGCGCTTGACCGCAGGATCCATCGACGGCCCCTTCGGGACCGCCCAGGAGCGCATGACCCCATCGACCTCGAGCCTCAGGTCGAAGTGGCGGCTGGACGCATCGTGCTCGCGAACGACGAAGGTTCCGGCGCTGATCCCACGGATCGCGAACTGCTCGTGCCCTTCCGGCTTGACCTCCTCGTGATCGACGGAGTCGACATCGGCCCCGCGTGGGCCCTCGTTCAAGAACCCGAGCAGGGAGCCGACGGCCTCCCCATCGCCCTCGGCATGGATCCGAACCGTGCCGTCGTCTTCGTTTCTGACCCAACCGAGGACGCCGATCTCGAGCGCACGGCGCCGCACCGCTTCCCTGAAGCCCACTCCCTGGACCCGCCCGGCAACGATGGCGCGGATCGCCCGCTCGGCCTTCGGTCGCTGAGCCATGAGCGAACTATGCCGAGCCGGCTCAGACCCGGTCGGTCGCTTCGGTCACACCCTCCTGAGCGGCGCAACGGGCACAGCAGAAGACCCGGCCGTCTCCCTCCTCGACTCCGTGACCGATGACCCGGCATCCACAGTGCTCGCAGGTCGGAGCCATCTCATGAATCGCGCACTCGAAGCTGTCGAACGTCTTGGTCTCCCCTCCGCGGGAAACCTGGAACGCCTTGTCGTAGTCGTTGCCGCATACGTCGCAAACCGCCATCTCGCTCTCCTTCACGCAGATCTCCCCATCGGCTACCCGGCACGTGATGCGGCAAACAGACACGAGCGGAGGACGGAGCCACGATCAGTCGCCAGGAAGATGGTTGGAACGATCGTCACGAGCGACTAGGATCGCCGCGAAACCACGCGATGGCCCCAAGGACGCGGGCCGAAAGGGAGAGTGACGATGAGCGAGAGCGATCGTCCCGCCGCCGATCACCCGGGCGGTGGCATGCATTGGTCCGACGGGGTCACCTACGGGCTGACCCTCGCCGGCACCTATCTGCTGGTAGGAGTTCTCTTCTTCTACGGAGGGAAGGAGAAGATCTTCGACGGCCTCGGCGCCCCGGACGGGATCGTGAAGCAGTTCAGCGGAACCTTCCTCGAGACGATCCCGGGCGTCGATGCCGCATGGACCATCCTCGGGATCCTGGAGCTGGCGATCTTCGTGCTGATGGTCGTGAGTCTGATCACCCTCGAGTTCACGCCGAGCCGGAAGAAGCCGTTCATGCTCAGCGGATTGGCGCTGTCGATCTTCACCTTCTCGGTGCTCGCGGTCGGGCAGAACGTGACCGGCGAGCATGAGGGCGTCGCCTCGCTCTTCCTCTACGCGGGCGCAACCGGAGTCCTGATGTTCCTGGTGCTTCGGATGCCCCCCTACCGAAGCACGCACTGGTCGAGTGGAGACGGGGAGCGATGATCGATCCGGTCGGAGGGATGCCCGATGGGACCATCGGGCTCCGCGTCTTCGCGCTTGCGGAGCTGGAGGATGCAAAGGGCTGGGTAGCCGAGGGCTAACGCGAACCGCGCGCACGGAAGATCCTGGGCTCGTCCCCCGGACATCGCACGGCGACGACTAGGCTCCCCATCGTGCGGATCCTCTACGGCGTCAACGGTGAGGGAATGGGTCACGCGACCCGCTCTGAAGTCGTGATCACCTCCCTGCTGGACGAGCACGAGGTTCGCGTCATGGCCTCGGGCGCAGCGTTCAGGTACCTCGAGGATCGACTCGACCACGTCAGCGAGATCTTCGGGCCGTCGTTCGCGATGGAGGAGGGCGAGATCAGGCGCTGGGACTCCGTCACCCACACGATCGCGGCGGCGGGGCGTGAGCTGCCCGCCAGCGTCCGCCGCTGGATGGCGACCGTGCAGGAGTGGCGGCCAGACGTCGTGGTCACGGACTTCGAGCCGCTCGCGGGCCTCTACGCGCGCTGGTCTCGAACCCCCCTCGTCTGCGTCGACAACATCCACATGATCGACCGCTGCCATCACGATGAGGAGATCGTCGACGGAGCCGTGGAGGACTACCGACTCGCCCGCGCGGTGACCAAGGCGATGATCCCGCCGGCGGGTGACTACGTGATCACCACCTTCTTCCGGCCGGAGGTGCTGAAGGGCCGGACGACCCTCGTCCCGTCGATCCTCCGCCCCGCCGTCGTCGAAGCAGAACCGACTCGCGGCGATCACCTGGTCGTCTACTCGGGCGGCGACCCATCGCTCCTCGATGCCCTGCGCGAGTGCGGGGTTCCCAGCCGCGTCTACGGGATGCGCGACGGCGAGGACGTCGGGACGACCGACGGGCCGATCTCCTATCGCCCACGCTCGGTCGACGGCTTTCTCGAGGATCTCCTCAGCGCCCGCGGCGTGATCACCGGCGGCGGCTTCTCGCTGCTCAGCGAGGCGGTCTACCTCGGCAAGCCGGTTCTCTCGGTGCCACTCCGAGGGCAGTTCGAGCAGCTCATGAACGCTCGCTACCTCGAGCGAGAGGGATTCGGGCTGTGCGCGCCGCACATCGATTCGCCGACCCTGACACGCTTCCTCGATCGACTGGACGACTACCACGAACGGCTTGGCAGCTACTCCCAAGACGGCAATCGCGAAGCGCTCGAGACGATCCGGAAGCGCGTGACCGAGGCCGGCAACGAAACCCGGCGCGAGCGTGCCCGCGCTCGCCGGGCAGCACGAAAGGCACCGAGATGAGCGATGAGCAGGCTGATCCGAGGGGACCGGGAACGAAGGCCAGGCTGGGCCTGGGCGCCGCCTTGGCGGGCGCGGCCGCCGGCGGTGTCGCGTTCTTCCAGGGCCAGTACCCGACCGCCCAGCTGTACGGGCCGACGATCCACCGTGAGCGCGGCGCCGGGAAGTGCCTGGCGCTCACCTACGACGACGGTCCCAACCCCGTCGAGACGCCGAAGCTGCTCGACCTGCTCGACCGCTACGACGCGAAGGCGACGTTCTTCCTCATCGGCAAGTGGGCCGAGCGCGAGCCGGAGCTGATCCGGGAGACGGTCGCCCGCGGACACGCGATCGGCAACCACACCTTCACCCACCCGAGCATGCCCAACCACGGCAGCGCGCGAATCCGCGAGGAGCTGCGTCGCTGCAAGGACGCGGTCGAGGCCTCGGGCGAGACGTTCTCGACGGTCGATGGGAAGGCGCTGATGCGACCGCCTTACGGACGCCGCCGGCCCGGCACTCTCCGCGTGCTGCGCGATGAGGGCTACATCCCCGTCACCTGGTCGATCACCGGCTACGACTGGCGCGAGCACACGACCACGCGAGCGATAACCCGCCGTTGCATACGGGCGGGTGAGGGCGACGTGATCCTCCTCCACGACGGCGCCCAGGACATACCGACGAAGGACCGCCACATGTCGGTGGAGACGACCGCGGCGGTCCTCGAGCGCTACTCCGGCGAGGGATATCGCTTCCTCACCGTGCCCGGCCTCGTCGCGGCCGGCCGCTGATGTTCGGCGAGCTCGAGATCGGGGCGATCCTCCTGCTCTTCGCCTGGTCCTTCGGCCTGGCCGCGATCGAGATCGAGATCGAGGGTGGCATCGGCTGGGCCGAGCGGCTGCCGACGTGGTACTTGAAGCGCGGCCGGCTGGGAAGGGTCTACGGACTCGTCATGGCCAACCGCCCGCTGACCGGCTATCACGTCTACGCCTTCACGATCCCGCTCGTCGTCCTCCACCTGCCGTTCACGATGGGGGTGGAGTGGTCGCTGGCCGCCGAGCTGCGAACGATCGCGACGTACTTCCTGATCGCCGTGATCTGGGACTACCTCTGGTTCGTCCTCAACCCGGCCTACACAGTTCATCGCTTCCGGCGCGGCAACGTCTGGTGGTTCCCGAAGCCCTGGATCTGGCGCTTCCCGATCGACTACTACCTGAGCATCGGCCTCTCGATCGTGCTCGCCGCCCTGGCCGCGTTGGTGGAGGGCGAAGGTTCATGGCTGGGCGGTCACCTCTGGAACCTGGCTGGACTCCTGGTGCTGGTGGCGATCACGGTTGCGCTGGCGCCGCTCTACCACCGCTGGTACCGGCACATGCGTCGGGCCGGCGCGGACGATCGCGATGCCACGGCGACCTATCCCCCGCCGGCGCCGGACGAGGTCTGGTCGGGCGGGGAGCCCGATCTACGTCCTCTGGCCGAGCGCCCCGGCCAGCGGAGCTGACCGCGATCCCGTGCAGGCCCTCGGGGCCGATTCGGCCCCGAGCTATACTCGGTCGTTGATCTGAGGAGCATCCTGGCCGCGGCCATTCGATCCGCGCCGACATGCGAAACGTCGATCCCAAGGAGCAAAGCTGTGTCCGCCCCTGACCACGCGTCCGCCAGAACCTCTACCACGGAATCCGGCGCGCCACGGGAGAGTGACGCTCATTCGCTGAGCGTCGGCGCCAACGGCCCACTGCTGCTCCACGACACCGCCCTGGTCGAGAAGCTTGCCCGCTTCGATCGAGAGCGGATCCCGGAGCGCAGCCCGCACGCCAAGGGCTCGGGCGCCTTCGGTGAGCTCGAGATCACCGAGGACGTCTCCGGCTACACGAAGGCCAAGGTGTTCCAGAAGGGCACCAAGACCCCGATGGTCGCCCGGTTCTCCACCGTGGCGGGCGAGCTCGGCTCGCCGGACACCTGGCGTGATGTTCGCGGCTTCGCCATGAAGTTCTACACACAGGACGGCAACTTCGACATCGTCGGCAACAACACGCCGACGTTCTTCGTCCGCGACCCGATGAAGTTCGCCGACTTCATCCACTCACAGAAGCGCACGCCCGACGCCGGCCTACGGGACAACAACATGCAGTGGGACTTCTGGACGCTGTCACCGGAGTCCGCCCATCAGGTCGCCTACCTGATGGGCGATCGCGGCCTGCCGAGGACCTGGCGGAACATGAACGGCTATTCCTCGCACACCTACATGTGGGTGAACGAGGCCGGCGAGCGGTCCTGGGTCAAGTACCACTTCCTCACCGAGCAGGGCATGGAGTTCCTCAGCAACGAGGAGGCCGACCACCTCGCGGGCACCGATGCCGACTTCCACCGCCGCGACCTGTTCGAGTCGATCGGCAACGGTGACTTCCCGTCATGGCGCGTCGAAGTTCAGATCATGCCGTACGAGGAAGCCAAGAGCTACCGCTTCAACCCGTTCGACCTGACCAAGGTCTGGTCGAAGAAGGACTACCCGCGCATCCCGGTGGGGCGGTTCACGCTGAACCGGAACCCGGTGAACCACTTCGCGCAGATCGAGCAGGTGGCGTTCAGCCCCTCCAACACCGTGCCGGGGACCGGGATCTCGCCGGACAAGATGCTCTTGGGCCGCATCTTCTCCTACCCGGACGCGCAGCGCAACCGCCTCGGAACCAACTTCAACCAGCTGCCGGTCAACAGGCCCACCGTGCCCACCAACTCCTACAACAAGGAGGGCGCGATGGAGTACTCCCACAGCGGCGACGCGCCGGTGTACGCGCCGAACTCCTACGGTCGCGCCTACCAGGACGACCAGGGTCCGGTCGACAACGGCTGGGAAGCCGACGGCGAGCTGGTCCGTTCCGCCTACACCCTGCATGCCGAGGACGACGACTTCGGCCAGGCCCACACCCTCGTACGCGACGTGATGGGCGAGGAGGAGCGCGGTCGCCTGGTGGAGACCGTGACCGGCTCGCTCCTGGACACGGTCACCGAGCCGGTGCTCTCGCGGGTCTTCGAGTACTGGCGGAACATCGACCAGGAGGCCGGCGAGAACATCGAGAAGGCCTACCGCGAGGGGGCAGGCGACCAGGTCCCCGGGGCCGACCCGATCGCCGCCGGCTGAGGCTGAGGCACTCCCCCCGCTCCCCCGGGCGTGACGATGCCTCGGTGCGCGGCTCGGGCACGGTCGAGGGATACGAGCAGTAGCCCCGGCCGCCGACTTGGCTGGTCGACCGGTCAGGCGCTCATCTCGTCACCGACTGGAATCGGTCCGGAGAGCCAGACGCCGCCTCCAGCGCGAGTTCCACGGGGTCTTCTCCGGGGGTGAGCGACGGTGTCCGGCTCCAGGACATATGTCCCGACTCATGGCTGAGGGGTGAGCGACGGGACTTGAACCCGCGACCGCCTGGACCACAACCAGGAGCTCTACCAACTGAGCTACGCCCACCGCGAGAACTCCAAATCTAGCGATCGCAGCCGGTGGCAGGAGGCTGGTGCCGGATCCTCGGCCGAGGATCCTCAGCTCGCTAACGTGATCGGCGGAGGATGCCGAACAAAGGTCCAATGCGGATCACCAGCGGGACAGACAGGCTTTCGTCGGCGCTTGCCGGCGTCGTAATCGCAGCGATCGCGCTCACGATCATCGCTCTGCTGCCGTCGGAGGCGTCGGCGCAGTCCAGTCAACCGGCCGTGCAGACCGCGACCACGGAACCCCGCTCGGCCGAGCGGGTGAAGACGGTTCCGATCGGCAGGAAGGCCTGGCAGCGCACCAGCTCCGTCGTCTCCCTCCCACCCTCCTCCGTCGGCACGATCCACGACGGGGACCGGGTCGAGGCCTCGCTCGACCTCGAGGTGACGATCTGCCTGAAGCCGAACGCCAACCACGGCGGCGGCAAGCCATGCGTCGGGAAGATGTACGGCTACGACCCCCATTTCAAGGCGCAGCTCGTCCTCGCCCGGTCGAAGGGCGCTACCCACCCGCGCAAGACGGTCCCGATCACCTCCGCGAAGACGATCACCTGCGCGCAGAAGCAGCCGAACCGCAACCACCACTGCCTGATCACGATTCCATGGAAGGGCGTCGACATCCCTGACGCGAGGTCCCTCCCCTGCCCCAGCGGCCGCTGTTACGTGAATGCGATCCTCACGGCCTACGACAGCAAGGCAAGATCGGGCGAGAAGGCAGTGCTGGGGTCCAGCGACGATCGCGGGCGGATCTCCCAGGGCCGCGCCAAGCTCTCCACCGCGGTTCTTCACCCCGGCGATCAGCAGCCGCGCGGAAGCCTCGGCAACAACAAGAAGCGCAAGGGAAGCATCCCGGTCGCGAGCAAGGCCGGCAGCAAGAAGTTCACGGTCCTCTACTCGCTGCCGATCCAGGCTCCAGCCAAGGGCGATCAGTACCTCGTCGACGCCGAGGCGACGCTCGGGATCTCAGGTCTCCCCTACAACGTCTTCATGCGTGGCGAGCTCGTCCTCGCCGATTCCCCCGGTTCGACCTCCGAGCGAGGCCCGCTCGCCCGCAAGGTCGCGGACACGCCCACCCGGATCGGCGTCTCCAACGGAGCCAACTGCACCCAAGGATCGAGCGGGTTCCGCAACCCATGCACGATCCGCAAGTCGGGGATCGTCAGCATCCGCCAGTCGACCACCAAGACGCTCTACGCGAACCTCGTCGTCGGGCAGTCCGCGATCGGCAGCAGGCCGATGTACTCGCGCTGGAAGCCCTCCGACAGCACTCGTCTCGTCGGCGGGCGAGTCACCGCCCGCAAGTACTTCGGCGCCGCGTCGTGCGGCTCCTGCCAGGCGCCGACGGGCGGTGGACGCTTCGAGCCCGGCAAAGCACCGGGCGGGATCGCGGGCAAGCTGGTCAACCGCCTGCGTGCGATAGAGATCGCTCAGGGCAACGTCAACTGCGTCTCGCAAACGAGCCAGAAGCGCGTCGTCTGCATGTGGTCCTCGAACGGCCGCTACGGCGATTCCCGGACCTACAAATGCGAGCAGAAGGCGATCTACGACCGCAAGCGCAAGAGCTGGTGGGTGCCGATCTGCAGGGACGCGATCGGCGCCTTGCTCTGGCATCGCCTGCAGCAGCGTGGCCAGAAACCCAACTACACCGGTGGCTGCAAGGACAGCAAGGGCCGCGTCCGCTGCAAGTGGAACGCGAACGACGACACGCGCGACGGCAAGGAGTACTACTGCGCCGGCGCCGCCGTCTGGTCGAGGAAGACCGGCAAGATGCAGATCGACGACTGCCGCAAGCCGGACTGGGCGCGCTGAAGCTGACGCCCGGTACCCGGCTGCTACTCAGGCCGACGCGCAATCCACCCGGGCTCGATGCCGGACCGGGATATACACCCGCCCTGAGCGCATTCGTCGGTCCGAGCGCGCTCGCTCCCGCCCCGGGTCGGTCCTTGCGGCTCGCTATCTTGAGCCGATGGGATCTGATCGCATCGAGGAGATGAAGTCGATCCAGTTCCCGGTCGTGATGCGGGGTTACGACCGATACGTGGTCGACGCCTACATCTCCGACCTACGCGAATGGCTGGAGAGCGGCGGGGAGGACGAGGCGCGCCGGGAGGTGATCCGAAGCGAGATGGAGCGCGTAGGCGAGCGCACCGGCTCGGTGCTCTCCGACGCGCAGCGGATCGCCGACGAGCTGCAGGCGGAGACGACCGAGGCGGTCACCGCGCAACGGGCCGAGGCCGGGGCCGAGGTGACGAAGCTGCGGGCGGAGGCAAGCGAAGAAGTCGCCAAGCTCCGAGCCGACGTCGACGAGGAGGTCGCCGCCCGTCGCAAGGAGGCGGACGAGTACCTGCAGAAGACGAGGGCCGAGGCCGATTCGTACGCGAAGGAGACGCGCGCGGCCGCAGACGCCGACGCGAGGGAGAAGGCGGAAGCCGCCGCGATCGCGGCCAGCGAGCTGCGGGAGGAGGCGGACTCCTACGCGTCCACGACTCACGCCCGGGCGGACACGGCGCTCGCCGACGCCGAGGCCGAGGCAGCCCGCCGGACCAAGAACATCGAGCGCGAGATCGCCGGGCTCGTCCGCAAGCGTCGCGACGTGGTCGACAACCTCGAGCAGCTGAACGCGCAGATGAAGTCCGCGATCGCCGGCGGCGAGCAGGATCTGAAGCTGCCGACCCGCGTCCAGGATGCGGTCGACGACCCGAATCCGACGCAGCCGATGCAGGTCGAGTTCGAGGAGGAGACCGAGATCGCCGGCCAGAAGGCAGACGTTGCCGACGCGGAGACGCGGGTCTTCGACGCGGAGACGGAGATCGCCGCAGATGAGAGCGACGTCGTTGAGCCCGAGGTCGTTGATGCGGAAACGGCCGATGCCGGACCCGGCGCCGAGGAACCGCTCAGGGTCGAAGACGACGACCCCGACGATGAGCAGCGTCGCGCGCGACGGCGGGCGGCCGTCGACGACGCCGACCCGCCCACCGACGAGACCAAGCTCGCCGACCTTCTATAGCCGCGTCCAGGCTGGTTGCGCGCTGGTTGCACCGCTTCGGCGTGGCGCGGTACGGTGCCCTGGCCGAACGACTGGCTGTCCAGCCAGTCAGCCACCTACAGGAGGGTCAGATGGGGAGTATCGAGGAGCGGACGTCGCTCGAGCAGTTGAACGTCTCCGACATCGAGCACTGGGCCGAAGGCCCGCCGCACGAGATCTTCAGCCGCCTCCGATCCGACTGCCCGGTCCACTGGAGCCCGGGGATCGCCGAGTACCCCGAGGAGGCGGGGTTCTGGTCGGTGACCCGAGCCGACCACCTGCGTGAGGTCAGCCTCGACTGGGAGACCTACTCCTCCGAGCGCGGCGGGATCACCGCCCTGACCAACGCGATCCTGCCGCTGGAGCTGCAGCAGGCGATGTTCATCGGCATGGACCCGCCCAAGCACGATCGGCTCAAGGCGCTCTTCCAGCGCGGCTTCACGCCGAAGCGGATCGCCGCCCACGAGGAGGCGATCCGCGAGATCGCCGTCCGCGTGCTCGAGGATGTCGGCGCGCGTACGCCCGACGGCGCCTGCGACCTGGTCTCCGACGTCGCTCAGCCGGTCGTCTCCCGCGTGATCGGCAGCTTCATGGGGACTCCTCCCGAGGACGACGCGGTCTGGGCCCGGCTGATGAACTCGACCCTGGCCGCGAACGACCCCGACCTCAACCCCGACGGCGTCGAAGCCGTGATGGAGCGTGACGTCCCCGAGGTCTTCGAGCGCTGCGGCCGGCTGATCGCCGAGCGGCGCGAGAGCCCGACCGACGATCTGACCAGCGTGCTGGTCCACGCCGAGGTCGACGGCGAGCAGCTCGAGGAGCACGAGATCGTGATGGGCTTCTTCTTGCTCGTCGCCGCCGGCAACGACAGCACCAAGGCGACCTACTGCAGTGCGATCAAAGCCCTGCTGGAGAACCCCGACGAGAAGCGCAAGCTGCTCGGCGAGCCGTCGCTGGTCCCGTCCGCCGTCGAGGAGGCCCTGCGGATGTTCCCGGCCTTCGCCCATTTCCGCCGGACGGCTACCGAGGACGTCGAGCTGGGCGGTCAGAGGATCGCCGAGGGTGAGAAGGTCGTCATGTGGTACGTCTCGTCGGGCCGGGACGAGAGCAGGTACGAGGACGCCGACCGCTTCGACGTCGAGCGCAATCCGGACCACCAGTCGTTCGGCGCCGGCGGCCGTCACTTCTGCCTCGGCTCGGCGCTGGCGCGCCTCGAGCTGAAGGTGCTGCTCGAGGAGACCTTCGCCCGGTTCCCGGAGATCGAGCTCGCGGGTGAGCCGCGCTACGCGCAGACCCAGTTCGTCAACCAGCTCAAGTCGCTGCCGGTCCGGCTGAAGCCGTAGAGACAGCGGCGTCGGCAGCGGCGTCGGCAGCGGGCCCCTCGACCGCCTCGGCCCGCACCAGATCGCGGTCGACCAGGCGGGCGAGCGCAACTGCGAACCGCGCTGCCGCCCCTACCGCGTCGGGGTCCAGCGACTCGGGCGCGTCCATGGTCGGCGCCGGGGCAGGGCGAGATGTGATCGCGATCGAGGGATAGCGATGGACACGGGCGACGTGGGCGGCGCCGGTGCGCCCGTCGCGGATCGCCCGAGAACCCGGCGATGCCGCCTCGCCCTCCTCCCCGGCGTCGGCCGCGGCGATCACCTCACAGGCCGCGACCAGGCGAGCGTCGACCGGCATGCTCACCGCCGGCCCTTGGGCGACGAGGAAGCAGGGCTCCCCCGCCCCGACCCGCTCCAGCGCGAGGAACCGCGTCCTGCGTCGTGCCAGCTCCTTCCGGTGGGCGCTGAGGAAGGCGCGCATCCCCTCCATCGTCGGCGCGCCCGAGCCCAGCAGGAGGAGCTCCACGCGAAGTCGCTGCGGCCGCGAGTCCGCGAGCAGACGTTGCGCTTCTAGAGCCGCGGCGACGCCGGAGGCGTTGTCCTCGACGCCGGGGCGGAGTGGCGAGAGGGCACGGTCGCCGAGCGCGAAGCAGGCAACGACCAGGACGAGCATCGGCAGGAGCTGGAGCGCCGAGACCCAGGCCCCTTCCACCCCGGCCGCGCGGATCCCGATCGGGATGAGGAGGAGAGCGATCGCCCAGAACCAGGCCCGCGTGGCAGAGAGCCACGGGATCCGGTGAAGCAGGGGCCCGAATGCTCGCTCCGCCAGGCTCGGACGGCCGGCACCGTAGGGCGCATCGACGTTCGCGCAGAGGATCAGGCGCTCAGCGTCGCCGGGCGCAGGGTCGGAGGGAACCGCGTAGACGCTCTGCGATGCCCGCCGGAAGAGCAGCGTGCGCAGGAGGTAGAAGCGCCCGTTGAGGTCGAAGTAGGCCGAGACGGCGGCGAGCAGAACGACCGCGAAGCCGGCGACCGGCAGGTAGACGCCGACGATGCCGCCCGCCAGCGCCAGCAGGCAATGCAGCAGATGCACCGCCGCGCTGCGGGGATGGGAGTGGATCGGCTCGACCACGACTTCCATCCCGCCGTCGCCCAGCTGCGCGGCGAGCCGGTTCGACAGTCGCCGCTCCGCGTCCGTCCCGGCGCCCCGCCCCGCGAACGAGCAGATCTCCTCGACATCCCGGCGGATCCCCTCCAAGCTCACCCCCTGATCATTACCGAGATCGGGATTACACTCGCATCCCACGAGCCCCCGTAGCTCAGTTGG
>CAZXKG010000048.1:0-19542 GCA_964641695.1 uncultured Conexibacter sp. | reverse complement strand
CCGCCGTCACCGCTGCGCAGCTTCGCGTCGGCCGTGATCAGCGCCGCGACGACGTCGCCGACGTAGACGTAGTCCCGCGTCTGCAGACCGTCGCCGACCACGCCCAGCGGCTTTCCCCGTTCGAGTAGTCCGGCGAAGATCGCCACGACCCCGGCCTCCCCGTTCGGATCCTGTCGCGGGCCGTAGACGTTGGCGAAACGCAGGGATCCGCCCGCCAGCCCATGGAGCCTCCGGTACAGCGAGACGTACGTCTCGGCGGCGAGCTTGCTCGCCCCGTAGCCGGTCTCGGGCTCGGTCGCGGCATCCTCCGCCAGCGGCAGTCCTCGACCCTCGCCCTCGCCGTAGATGGCGCCACCGGTGGAGGCGAGCAGAAACGACTCCGCGCCCTGCTCACGAACGGCCTCCAGCAGGTTGATCGTGCCGAGGACGTTGACCCTGGCGTCCTCGCCGGGGTCGGTGACCGCCTTGCGGACGCTCACCTGCGCCGCGAGGTGGAACACCCGTTGCGGCGCGAAGCCGGAGACCGTCTCCCGGACTATGTCCGCATCGGCGATCGAGGCCTCGACGAGGCGGGCGCCGCGATCGAGCGCCGGCTTCAGGTTCTCGACCCGCCCGCTGCTGAGGTCGTCGAGGACGAGAACGTCGTCGCCACGGGCGATCAGGGAGTCGACCAGGTGGGAGCCGATGAAACCGGCGCCGCCGGTGATCAGCGATCTCGTCACGTCGGGTGAGGTCCGGTTGACGATCCAAGCATCGGCCCAAGGCTAAACAGCGGCACGGCGACCAGGTGCCCGCGAGTCGTCCGACCTCGGCTACCCTCAGACAGGAAGAAGTGCACGCGGCCTGGATGAATGCGACCAGAGTTCAGTTTCTCCGCGATCGTCCGATGAGGGGGTCGGATACCCACGAGCCATGAGCGTCCAGTCGAGCATCGAGAGCACCCAGTCAGGTACGGCGAGCCGCCGGTCGCCGCAATCGATCCAGGCCGAGATCGAGCAACTCACCGGCGATCGGCGCCTCCCCCCGATCGGCCGCAAGCTGGCGATCGACGCGGTGATGCTGGCCCTGGCGACGATCGCGACCATCGTCAGCGAGCCGCTGGACGGCGGCAGCCGGGACCTGATCGCCCTCGTCGGCTTCTCGATCGGCGTGCTCGCAGTCCTCTTCCACCTCGGCCTCTACCGCAGCCGGCTCGCCCCGCAGTTCCTCGACGACGCCCGCACCATCCTCGGCGCAACCGCGATCGTCGCGCTGGTGATGGCGTTCGCCCGGGACCTCTTCTTCGACAGCCCACAAGCGACCGAGCAGGCGGCACGCGCCTGGCTCTTCTCGTCCGTCTACCTGATCGCGGCGCATGGAGCTATGTCCCTGGTCGAGATCCGTCGCCGCAAGCTCGGAGTCGGTGGGGAACCGACCCTGATCGTCGGCGCCGGCACGGTTGGGCGCCAGCTGGCCCAGCGCCTGCTCGATCGCCCGGAGTTCGGCCTGCGGCCCGTCGCCTTCCTCGACGACGACCCGCTCGAGATGGACGACCCGGTGCCCGGTGGGATCCCAGTCGTCAGCTCAGCCGTCGGCGGCGGACACACCGAGTCCTTCGGCCCGCAGCTCGAGGCGGAGATCCAAGAGCACGGGATCACGAACGTGGTCGTCGGCTTCTCCACCTCCTCCCATCGGGCCGAGCTCGATCTCGTACGGCGCTGTCAGGCGATGAACGTGACCGTCTCGGTCCTGCCACGCCTGTTCGAGGGCGTGACCGACGAGATCACGCTGGAGCGCTTCGGCGGGATCCCGATGATCTCGGTCCATCCCGCCGATCCGCGCGGCTGGGGATACGCGGTCAAGTACCTGAGCGATCGGGTGACCGCCCCGATCCTCCTGCTGCTGCTCTCACCGGTCCTGATCGCCGCGGCGATCGCCACCTGGATCTCACTTGGACGGCCGATCCTCTTCAAGCAGCGCCGCGTCGGCGTCGACGGCCGTGAGTTCAACCTGCTCAAGTTCCGGACTATGCGACCGCCGAAGACGGGAGAAGCGGTCGAGGCCGACCTGGACGACCGCCTCAGCCTCGGGCTCGCTCCCGGTGGCGTCGAGGGGGCGGACAGGCGCACCCGGGTCGGAGCCTTCCTCCGCAAGTCCTCGATCGACGAGCTGCCGCAGCTCATCAACGTGCTGCGTGGGGACATGTCGCTCGTCGGGCCGCGACCCGAGCGGCCCAGCTACGCGCGGCTCTACGACGAATCGGTCTACCGCTATGCCGACCGCCATCGCGTCAAATCGGGGATCACCGGATGGGCTCAGATCAACGGCCTGCGTGGCTCGACGTCGATCGCCGATCGCGTCGAGTGGGACAACTACTACATCGAGAACCGCTCCGTCTGGCTGGATCTGAAGATCCTGCTGCTGACGATCCCGGCGATGCTCGGCGATCGGGCCGAGTAGAGCCGGCATGGCTGCCAGCCTCGAGAAGATGCGCTCAGCAGGGATCCAGCGCGCCAAGGAAGTCCGCCGCGCGCTGCGCAGCCCGACGATCCGCCGCAACGACCGCGACGACCGCCACTTGGCGATCGCAATGGCCGCGATCCTCCGCTCCGACTCCAACTGCATCGACATCGGCGCCAACGTCGGCTCGATGATCGCCGAGATCTGCCGCCTGGCCCCGGCCGGCCGGCACATCGCGATCGAGCCCTTGCCCGAGCTGGCGAGCAACCTCGAGCGGCGCTTCCCCCAGGTCGACGTCCACTGCTGCGCGCTCTCCAACGAGGAAGGCGAGCGCACTTTCGTCCATGAGATCGACGTACCGGCGCTGAGCGGCTTCCGCCGTCAGAGCGACGGCAGCACGGCAGTCTCCGAGCTGACCGTGTCGGTGAGGCGGCTCGACGACATCGTCCCCGTCGACCTCGACGTCGCGTTCGTGAAGATCGACGTCGAAGGCGCCGAGGAGGAGGTGCTGCGCGGCGGTCTCGACACGATCCACCGTTGCCGGCCGGTGATTGCCCTGGAGCATGGAGCGAGCGCGGTGGCCAACTACGGAACCACCCACGGCACGATCCACGATCTACTCAGCGATGCGGGCCTCGCGATCTTCGACATGGATGGGCAGGGCCCGCTGTCGCGCGACCGGTTCGAGCAGGTCGCGGACCCGCCCGGTGACCGCTGGAACTTCCTCGCCCGCCCGCTCTAGCGGCGACGGTGCTCGGCGATCATCCGCTCATAGAGCGGTAGCAGCGGCAACGTCGCCACGCCCGGGGTGTGATCGCGACGGAACTGCTCCCTGGCCGCTGCGCCGTGCTCCCGTCGCATGGTCGGATCGGACAACAGCGCCGCGGCGGCTTCGGAGATCGACCGCCCGCCCTCCCCGACGAACACGCCGTCGCCGTGGACGATCCCTTCCGACCCAGGCGGGGTGGTCACGACGGGCAACCCGAGTGCCATCGCCTCGAGAACCTTCACCTTGACGCCGCTGCCTCTGCCCAGCGGGTACAGCAAGAGCCCGAGCTCGCGCAGGAAGTCGGCCGCGGATGCAACCTCCCCGACCCACTCGACGCCGCCCGGGTCCGGCAGATCGGGGAAGGACGCGCGCGTCATCCCCCGGCCGGCCAGTCGCAGTCGCGCATCCGGGATCCGCCTCAGGACCTCGGGCCAGGTCTCGGTCAGCAGCGCCCTCACCGAGTTCGCGGTCGGTGCCCATGCCGCGGTCCCGATCAGGCCGGCGACGGGCGGCAGCTTCCTGGCGGGAGGCTCGTAGTGCGCCGGGTCGAGGGCAAGCGGCGCCAAAGTCACGTCGTGAGCACCCTCGGTGACGAGCTCCGCCGCGACATCGGGACTGCTGGCCAGCAACCATCGCGAGCGCTTCCACGCTCGCCGCTCGATCCTCATCACCTCGATCGTGTTGCGCCCCTCCGCGGTCCACGGCGTTCGGACGATGCGATCCCGCTTCGCCAGGCAGTGGAAATGGACCACCGCCGGCCGCCCGAGGCCCGGACTCGCCGCCTCGCCGCTCGCCTCCTCCAGATGCACCACGTCGGCGTTGCTCGCGAGCTCCCTTATCCGCTCGCCCAGCGGAGGCTGATGCATGAACGACCACGGGTCGATGTAGCGCTCGTACCTCCCCCTCCAGAGCTGCGGACGACCGATGCGGACGAGCTCGATCCCGAGATCCTCGGGCGGCCGCCGACCATCCCCCTCCAACGGCTCCCACGAGATCGCGTCGACCTCCACCCCGTGCCCGCGCAAGCCACGGATCAGGGCGATCGCGTGCCTGCCGGCCGCCGGCCCCTCCGGCGACGGAGCTTGTGGGAGTACGACGAGGACGCGCATTCGAGCCTGAGAAGTATGAACGACCACTTCCGGACCCAATCGACGCTCCAACCGCATGCAAGAGCGGTCTGCTCTGCGTCGGGGGTGGGTCGTCGGATCGATTGCGGTCTGCGAGCATCGCGACCCAGATGACCCGTCGTCCAGGGAGATTGCGCAGGCTGTTCGATCCCGGCCAGGCCGGCGAGGCGCGTACGGCCGGCAACCGGCAGATCACCAGCAACATCGGCATGCAGTACGCGGGGCGGATGATCGGCCTCCTCGCGGGCCTGGTCACGGTCCCGCTGCTCGCCCGATCGCTGGGCTCGGACGGCTTCGGCATCTACACGGCGGCGCTCGCCTACGTCGGGATCTTCTCCTCCCTGACCGAGTTCGGCCTGACCAGCGCCGCGACGATGAGGATGTCACAGGACCACGAGCACGAATCGGAATGGCTCGGGGCCCTCGCCTCGCTGCGAATGGTGATCTCACTCGTCACCTGCGTGATCTGCGCGGCGCTGATCCCCTTCGCCTTCTCCGAGAGCGAGTCACAAGTCAGCGCGCTGATCCTCACCGGGACGATCATCTTCGCCGGCGCCGCGACCCTGATGGCGGTCTTCCAGTCGCGGCTGCGGGCCGCGATCCCACTGGCGATCAACGTCCTGCAGAGCCTGCTGTGGCTGGGAACCGTGATCGTGCTCGCGATCGCCGGCGCCGGTCCGATCGCGGTGGCGATCGGCTACACCGCGGTCCTCGGCGTGATCGCCTGCATCCAGGTCTACGCCGCCCGCCGGGTCTCGAAGACGGACTGGAGCGGGGTCCGCGAGCGATGGTCCTCGCTGTTCAGGCTTGCCCTGCCGATCGGTCTCGCGGCGGTCTTCATCGCGATCTACTTCAATATCGACTCGGTCCTGCTGATCAACCTCGCCGATGCCGAGGAGGCGGGCATCTACGGCGCGGCCTACCGGATCCTCGCGCCGCTCCTGTTCATCCCTCAGGCGGTCCTCGGCGCGCTGTTCCCGGTGATGTCCGCGCTCAAGGACAACGACGACGACCGGCTGCGGCGCCTCGTTCAGCGCGCGACCGACTACCTCGCCGTGATCACGCTCCCGGTACTCGCGGTCACGGTGATCCTCTCGCCTCAGATCATCTCCTTGATCTTCGGTGCCGGCTTCGAGGAGACGGCGTCTGTCCTCCCCGTCCTGATGATCGCCTTCGTCTCGATCGGCTACGGGACGCTCGCCGGGTTCCTCGCGCCCGTACTCGGGCTGCAGTGGCGGCTGACGCTCACAGCCGGCATCGGGGCGCTCTGCAACGTCGGCCTCAACTTCCTCCTGATCCCCGAGCACGGCGCGCTCGGATCGGCGTGGGCAACGGTGATCACCGAGGTGCTGACGATGGCGCTGCTGCTCTGGATGTGTCTACACGGGCTGGGCCTCAGGCTGAAGCCGTGGAAGACGATCGCGGCGCTGGGAGCAGCGTTGCTGATGGCGGCGGCGATGGCGGCGACCGAAGAGGTCGGGCTGATCCCGGCGGCGATCGTCGGCGTCGTTGTCTACACCGGCGCCGTCCTCGGCCTCAGGATCCTCACGATCCCGGAACTGCGAGGGCTCCTGGAGCGCTGAGGCGCCCGGCTTGCCGTGCACGCCCCCGGAAGCACATCATCTGGAATCGACCATCTAGATTTCCCCCGGGGCGGACCCTCGTCATCTCCAACCTGTACCCGCCGATCGTGCAGGGTGGATACGAGCGGGAGTGCTTCGCGGTGGTAGAGCATCTGCGCACCGACCACGAAGTGCTCGTACTCACCTCCACCGAGGGACGGGAGCGGACGGGAACCCAGCCTCACGTGCACCGGGTGCTGCCGATGCTCGCCAGAGACTGGCGCGGCTCCCTCCGCGCGCCGCTGGCGAGCCTGCGCTGCGCTCGCGAGGTCGATGCCGCCCTCGACGAGCTCGAGCCCGACCTCGTCTACGTCTGGAACGGCGCCCTGCTGCCGACCGCGACCTTCCTCCGTCTCGACGGGCGGGAAGTCCCCGTCGCCTTCCGCGTCTGCGAGTACTGGTTCGGGCTGATGGGCGGCGACGACGACCAGTTCCTGCGTCATCTTCGACCCGGCGACCGGGGGGCTCGGCGCCTCTGGGCGCTGCTGATGCGCGCCTTCAACCGCCTGCCGTGGCTGCGGATCGACCCCTTCGCGCGGCTCCATGCCTCGATCAGCTGGAACAGCGAGTTCCTGCGCGCGGCGACGGCGATCCCGGACACGGTGACGCCCCTGCTTGAGGAGGTGCTCCATCCCGCGCTTCCGCAGGGCGAGCGCTTCGCCCGGCTGACCCGGGATCCCGCGCCCGAGCCGACCGTCCTCTTCTTCGGCCGCCTCTCGCCGGAGAAGGGGGTCGACGTCGCCTGCCGCGCCCTCGCTGATCTGCGCGAGGAACACGGGATCGCCGCGCGACTGGTGCTGGCCGGGCCGATCGACCCGGCGATGCGCGCCCAGCTCGATCGGCTGGTCGGCGAGCTCTCGATCGGGTCGGCCGTGGAGCTCACCGGACCGCTCGATGAGGACGCGCTCGCAGTCCGCCTCGGCGAGGCACACGTCGTGGTCGTCCCTCCCACCTGGCAGGAGCCCGCGGGGATGGTCACGGTCGAGGCAGCACTCGCCCGGGTTCCGATCGTCGCCTCGCGCAGTGGTGGCATCCCCGAGATGTTCAGCGACGAAGAGCACCTGCTGATGTTCGAGATCGGAGACCACGCCGAATGCGCGAGATTGATCGCCGAGACCCTGGAGGACGCAGGCGGCACCGCAGCGCGGGTGGAGCGGGCGCGCCAACGGGCCGGAGAGCTCTCGTTCGCGCACTACATCCTCGAGACCGAGCGGTTCCTCGAACGCGCGTCGGTCGCCGGTC
The DNA here is from genome assembly GCA_964641695.1 of uncultured Conexibacter sp. GTDB lineage: Bacteria > Actinomycetota > Thermoleophilia > Solirubrobacterales > 70-9 > RHKX01. Next base: position 12,343 of record CAZXKG010000048.1, on the reverse strand, counting down.
CCGCCGCTCAGCGGGCCGGATCGACGTCCTCGTAGAGAGCAATCGTTCGCTTGGCGATCGCATCCCACGAGTACGAGTCGGCGGCGAGCCGAGCACCCGCGCGGCCACGGCGGAGGGCCTCCTCGGAGCCGACCGCGGCGACCTCCGCGAACGCGGCGGCGAGCGCCTCGACACTCGGCTCCGCGCATATCCAGCCGGTCTCGCCCGCGAGCACGCCCTCGGTCAGCCCACCTGCCGGATAGGCGACGACCGGCCGGGAGAAGCCATAGGCGAGCATCATCACCCCGCTCTGGCTTGCCTGTCTGTACGCGAGGGCGACGGCGTCGGCGGCGGCGAAGAAGCGGGCGGCGGCATCCATCGGGTGAAAGCCCTCCGCGAGGATCACGCGATCCTCCAGCCGCGGATCGTCGAGCAGCCCCGCGCAATCGCCGAGGCCGCCGACGTCCTCGCCCGCGATCAGGACCGTGACCTGCGGGGTTGCCGCCGCGGCCGCCAGCACGTCGCCGATGCCCTTGTCGTCGCGGAGCTGACCGAAGAGCAGGATCACCGTGGCGTCCTCGCCGATCCCGAGCTCGCGGCGTGCCGCGAGCCGATCGACCGCCCGGCCCGCGGCCGCCAGCGCGTTGTAGTCGCCGTGGGGGATCACGACGGCCTTCTCCGGGTGGCCGAGGTTGCCCAGATCCGCGGCGGTGTGGACGATCGTCCTCGAGGCGAGTCGCTCGACAGCGTTCATCGCCCGGTCGCTGTCACCCGCCCGGCCGAAGGTGTTGTGCGGGGTGTGGACCACCGGCACGCCCGCGAGGCGGTAGGCGGCGACCTGCGCGGCCGCTGCCGGGAACCAGATCCCGCCCTGCAGGTGAGCGAGACGGCAGGAGCGTGCCAGGTGCACGCAACGTGGGTAGTTGGCCGCCAGGGACAACCCGTTGAGGATCTTCCCCGCCCCGATCCTGCGGAGCGTGACCCGGAACCGCGACGTCGGGCGCACGTAGCGGATCCAGCCGTGCACGCTGACGCCGTCAGACGCCGCGTAGAGGTGGTCGGCCGCGGTGACGAGCTCGACCGGCTGGCCGTTGGCGGCGAGCGCGGAGCTCAGGGCGGCGGTGTAGTCGGCGACGCCGCCACGCCCCCCTTCCTCGATCATCAGCACCGGCCGGCGAACCACCTGGCCGGAGACGGTGCTCATCGCTCCCCGGCCCGTAGCTCGTCGAGCGAGACCGTCGCCGTGCCCACCTTTCCGACGACGATCCCCGCCGCGGCGTTCGCCAGCCGCACCGCGTCGACGAGCTCGAAGCCACTGCCGAGCGCCGCGGCCAGAACCGCGACGACCGTGTCCCCCGCGCCGGTGACGTCGAAGACCTCGTGAGCCTCGGCGCGCACGTCGAAGCGGCCGCCCGCGTGGAACAGCGACATACCAGCCGCGCCCCGTGTGATCAGCAGCGCGGCCGATCCGCAGAGCTCGGCGATCCGGGATGCGGCCAGCTCGAGATCGGCGTCGGTCTCGATGCGAACGTTCGCCGCGCGCCCGGCGTCCCCGGCGTTGGGCGTGATCACGGTCGCCCCCTCGTACTTGGCGAAGTCGGTTCCCTTCGAGTCGACCACCACGGGCTTGCCGAGGTCCCGAGCTCGCTCGATCGTCGCGGCGGCGACCGCGGCGGTGACGACTCCCTTGCGGTAGTCGGAGAGCACGACGACGTCCGCGCTTTCGAGCAGCTCCGAGATCGCGGCGCGGACGCCGTCCTCGATCTCCGGCGTCAGATCCTCGCGCGACTCGCGGTCGGTGCGCACCACCTGCTGAGCGTTGGCGATCACCCGCGTCTTCGCGGTCGTGCGCCGCTGCGGATCGACGACCAGGCCGGCGCGGTCGCCGTCGAGATCGACCAGGGTGCGGCGCAGGTCGGAGGCCTCCTCGTCGTCGCCGACCACGCCGACAAGGACGGCGCGAGCGCCGAGTGAGGCAACTCCCGCCGCGACGTTGGCGGCGCCGCCGGGGACGCAGGTGCGATCGCGGACATCGACGACGTGCACCGGCGCCTCGGGCGAGATCCGATCGACACGCCCCCAGACGTACTCGTCGAGGATCACGTCGCCGACGACGAGCACGGAGGCTCTCGCGATCGCGTCTACGTCAATCATCGGTCGCATCTTCGGCAAGCTCGAGGATCTCCATGACCTGCGGCCAATCCCGTGCACGCCGACCGACGGCGCCGACGGTCTCGTCGTCCCCTCCGAGCAGGATCCCGCTGACGCCCGCCGCCTCGCCGGCCTCGACGTCGGAAACCTTGTCGCCGATCATGATCGACGCCGCGGTGTCGATCTCCAGCTCGGCGATCGCCTTCTTCAACATCCCCGGCGCGGGCTTACGGCAGACGCAGCCGTCCTCCGGCGCGTGCGGGCAGTACTCGACTGCGGCGAGCTCGATCCCGGCGTCGCCCAGGACGGCGCGAAAGCGACGATCGACGGCGGCGGCCTGCGCGGGCGCGATCAAACCCCGACCGATCCCCGACTGGTTGCTGACGACGACCAGAGCGTAGCCGCGATCTCGCAGCCACCGAAGGCCTTCGAGGGCACCCGGAAGCAGCTGGACGAGGTCGGGGTCGGACGGATAGCCGACGTCCTCGATGATCGTCCCGTCGCGGTCCAGGAAGGCTGCGCGGCAAAGCCCGCTCACCGCGTACGCCTGATCCGCTCGACGATGTCGGTCGTAGAGCGCCCGACGAGCAACGGCAGGAACTCGACCCGACCGCCATAGCCCTCGACGACCGCTCGCTCCGGGATCGGACGTCCATCCGGCGGCGCGTACTCCGCTCCCTTCGTATGCACGTCGGGGCGGACGGCCGCGAGGATCTCCTCGGGGGTGTCCTGGTCGAAGCTGACCACGTAGTCGACGAAGCGGAGCGCGGCGAGCAGCTCCGCCCGCTCGGCCACGGGAACGAACGGGCGGTCCGGTCCCTTGAGCCTGCTCACCGAGTCGTCGGAGTTGACGCCGACCACCAGGACGTCACCGAGCGCGCGAGCCGCGGCGAGGCTTCGCAGATGGCCCGCGTGAACGAGATCGAAGCAGCCGCTGGACCAGGCGACCGTCCAGCCCGCGAGCCCCCACATCTCCCTCAGCTCCAGCAGCTGCGGCAGCTCGATCGTGCTCCCCGGCCCCGGCTCCGCTCGCCGCCCCCGCTGGGAGAGAACCCGATCGAGCTGCCGGCAGATCTCGTGCTCGACCGCGAGATGTCCTTCCTGGACCGCGGCCGTCGAATCGGCGTCGACGGCGATCAAGACATCCGACAGCTCTCCGAGCAGGGCGCCGCCGGGACCGGTCATCCCGATCGCCCGGAGGCCGATCGAACGGGCCCGCTCGACCGCGGCGAGCACGTTCGCGGAGGTACCGCTGGTCGAGATCGCGAGGACGACGTCGCCGGGTGATCCGAGCGCCTCCACCTGGCGCGCGAAGACCGAATCGAACCCGTAGTCGTTGCCGATGGCGGTCAGCGCGGAGGTGTCCGTGGTGAGCGCGACCGCGGGCAGAGCGGGCCGCTCGACCTCGAAGCGGCCGACCAGCTCGGCAGCGAAGTGCTGAGCGTCGGCGGCGCTGCCGCCGTTTCCGAAGGAGAGGACCTTGCCGCCCGCGTGTAAGCAGGCGGCAACCGACGCGGCCGCGCGGCCGACCGCAGCGGGATCGACGCCCAGCCGCCGAAGACCCTCGGGGTCCGATGTCGAGAAATCAGTCACCAGCGAGCCCCAGCGTAGCCGCGAGCACGCGCTCGACAGGGATGCCGTCCATGCAATCGGTCCGCTGCCCGTCGTACTCGAAGCCGAGATCGAGGAACCCGCAACCGGGCAGCTCGGAGTCGACGTTGACCACCCGCGGGCCGATCGCCCCCCAGCGCAGGGACGACGTCGGGCCGTTGAGGCCGACCGTCGATGCGCCGCAAGCCGCCGCCAGGTGCATGATCCCGGTGGTGACGCTGACCACGCAGCGGGCGCCGACCAGTATCCCCGTCAGCTCGTGCAGCCGGTGGCGGCCCGCGATCGAGACGAGCCCCGGCGGCGAGCCGCAGGAGTCGGCGAACGCCGCAGTCCGCTCCACATCCGCCGGCCCGCCGGTCAGAAGGACGCCGAAGCCGCGCCCGATGACCGCGGCGACGAGCTCCCTCCAGCGCTGCTGCGGCCACTGCCGCAGCTCGCTCCTGAAGCCTCCAGGCCAGAGGTGGAAGACCACGTACGGATCGGCGAGGGGCGCTCCGCCGGGCTTCGCCTCGAACGAGGGCAGGTGAGCGGGCTCGCTGCCGATGGTCGCCGCCACGGCTCGGAAGTTGTCGAGCTCGGAGCAATTGGAGCGATGCGCCACAGCCACGTCGAACGCCGATTCCCGCCGCTGACCCGGCTTCGAGAAACCCGCGGTCCACGACGCCCCCGAGAGGGCGGCGTAGATCGCCTCCAGTCGCGTCCACTGACCCAGATCGAGGAAGACGTCGAGGCGCTCGCGGCGGATCGCCGGAACGGCTCGCCAAGGCTTCGCGGTCTCGAGCTGAACCACCTGAACGCCCGGGGTCAACCGAGCCAGATCCGCGTTGTCGCCACCGGCGAAGACGATCACCTCGGCGTCGGGGTGGGAGGCAACGATGTCGCGGACGACGGCGACGGCGACGATCATGTCCCCGATCCCCGTCGACTTCATCACCCCGATCCGCCTCGGGTTCGACGGAGCCTCCGCCTTGCGCCGGATCGCACCGAGCACTCGCAGGACGGCGACGGCGACGGTCTGGTCGATGCGGCGCAGCAGCTCGTTGCCCCGGCCGGGGGCGGCGGACGAAGCGGGGGCGGACGCGCTCAGCGTTCTGCCTTCGCTGGATCGGATGTTGCTTCTCGCATGCGGATAACCAAGGTCGGGGCGCCGGGCTCGACTAGTGTCCGCCCGATGCCGACAGGCCAGCTCGATGAACCAGGAATCTAGAGGCCTCGCAGGTCGCGAGATCGTCTGCGTCGGGTTCTCCGAGTGGACGGCGGACCTGTGGACCAACCAGCAGCACCTGATGTCGCGGCTGGCGGCGAGCAACCGGATCCTCTTCGTCGAGTCGCTCGGGCTGCGCAGGCCTCAGCTGGCAGGCCGAGACCTGCGCCGGATCGTCAAGCGCCTGCGCACCGGCCTTCAGGGCGTCCAGATGCGCGACGGCGTCGCGGTCCTCTCCCCCCTCGTGCTGCCGCTGCACTCCCACGAGGCCGTGCGCAGGCTGAACGGAGTGATCCTGAGGCAGCTGGTTTCCAGGGCGATGGGCGGACTCGGCCTGGAGCACCCGATCCTGTGGGCGTACGTACCGCAGGCAGAGGCACTGCTGGGAGCCGTCGACCCCTCTCTGGTCGTCTACCACTGCGTCGACGACATCGCGGCGCAAAAAGGAGTCGATGCGGAGGCGTTCCGCCGCGCCGAGGACGGGTTCGCGGCTCGCGCCGACCTCGTGATCGCAAGCTCCCGGCCGCTCGCCGAGCGGATGGAGAAGCTCAACCCCAACGTTCTCTACGCGCCGAACGTCGCCGACACCGAGCTCTTCGCCACCGCCCTGGAGCCGGGCCCGGTCGACGCATCGCTCGCGGGCCTCGAACAGCCACGTCTGATCTTCGCCGGGGCGATCACCGCGACGAAGCTCGATCTCGACCTGCTCGAGGGCATCGCCCGGAATCGCCCCGCGTGGCAGCTCGCCCTGGCCGGACCGGTCGGCGCGGGCGATCCCGGTACCGATGTCGGCAAGCTCGCCGCGCTGCCCAACGTCCACCTCCTCGGCACCCGCAGGCAGGAGGAGCTTCCAGCCCTGTTCCGTGGCGGGTCGGTCGGGTTGATCCCCTACGCCCACAACCGCCTGACCGCAAGCATCTTCCCGATGAAGGTCTACGAGTACCTGGCGGCAGGACTCCCGGTCGTCGCCACCTCGCTGCCGCCGCTCGCAGGGGTGGAGGGGATCGCGTTCGCCGACGACGCGGAGGCGGCGGTGGAGGCGATCGAGGTGGCGTTGGCGTCGGGTACCGAAGCCGAGAGGCAGGCACGCTCGCGACTCGCCGACGGGCATTCGTGGACGATGCGGATCGACGAGATCGGCAACGCGCTCGACGCGCTGGACCGATGAGCGCGCTTCTCGTCAGCGCCTTCACGCCGGTGCTCGGCAGCGGTCAGGGCCTGCGCACCTACGCGATCGCCCGGGCGCTGGCCGAGCGCGGCGACCTCGAGCTCGTCTACGCGCCGTTCGGGGCGCCCGTCCCCGCCTCCGAGTACGACCGCATCCCGGGTCTGCGGATGACTCGAGTTCCAGCGTCTCGCGGGATCGGACGACTTCTCTCCTACGGCGCGTCCCTGGCCGCCGGAGTCCCCGCCGACATCGCTCGCGGCGCCACCCGTGAGCTGCTGACGGCGGCGGCGGAACGCGAAGCGGACGCGGCGGCGATCGTCGCCGACGGCCCGGTCGCCGCCGCGGCGCTGCTCCCCCTGGCCCGGCGACGGGCGGCGATCTACAACGCCCACAACCTCGAATCCGCCTTCCGACATCAGCCGGCAGCCGGCGCTCGTCGAGGGCGGGCACGGCTCGAGCGGTTCGAGCGGAAGCTCCTCAGGAGCTTCAGCGAGTCGTGGATGGCGAGCCCCGCCGATCTCGAGGGCGCCCTTCGCCTGGAGCCCGGAGCCGCGGTCCGCTACGTCCCCAACGTGGTCGACGTCGCCGCGATCGAGCCGCCGGCCCCGGCGACCGACCCGGACCGCCCGGGCCTGCTGTTCGTCGGGAGCCTCGACTACGCGCCGAACCGTGACGCGGTGCGCTTCCTCGCAGCCGAGGTGATGCCGGCGCTCTGGGAGCGGAAGCCGGCCGCACGCCTTCGGATCGTCGGACGGGGCGACGCCGGCATCGCCCCGTCCGACGAGCGGATCGAGCTCGTCGGCTTCGTCGAGGATCTCGCCTCGGAGTACGCCAAGGCGGATTGCGTGGTGATCCCGCTGCGCGGCGGCGGCGGCTCGCCGCTCAAGTTCATCGAGGCCCTCGCCTACGGCCGCCCGATCGTCGCCAGCCCGCTGGCGGCGGCAGGACTAGAGCTCAGCGGCGAGGAGTACGTGCGCGCGGAGGGCGCGATCGCGACGGCCGCGGCGATCGAATCGGTGCTGGCCGGCGAGCACGCGGCGATGGCGGCGCGCGGGCGCACCGCCGCCGAGCGGCTCTACTCGATCGAGGCGCTGGTCGGGAGGCTCGCAGATGACTGCTGACCAACTGCGCACGGCGCGGTTGCTGCTCGGCCCTCGCGGTGGCGCGCACGAGGAGCCGGGCGCACCGACGGCAGAGCAGGTGGGCGACCCTCGCCTGCGACGCCTGCTTGGCGGCGGGAAGATCCCCTCCGGGCCGATCCGCCTCGGCCAGCGGGCGGCGATGCGATTCGGCTTGCTCGATTGGCAGCGACGATGTCTCGACCCGCTCGCCTCGGCGCGGGCGCAGATCCTCGGTGCCGAGGCTGCCGGAGACCCGCGCTTGCTGGTCCGCGTCGACGAGTTCCCCCACGCCGACGTCGTCCAGCGTCCGGGGGACTGCGGCACCGGCGCCTACCGGCGCTTCCACGAGCTGCTCGAGGAGGCTGGGATGCCGTATCTGATCGCGATCGTGCCGCAGCCGGCCGATCGTCCCTACGATCCGGCCGTCGATCGTCGACGCGACCTCGACCCCGACGAGCGAGCGATGATCGCCCGCATGCGGGTGGATGGCGTCACCCCCGCCGTCCACGGGCTCGACCATCGCACCACCGACGCGAGGCCGCGTCACCACGCCGAGCTGATCGGCCATGGCGACGAGGCCCTCGACGATCGCCTCGCGACGGCAGCGCGAGTGGTCGAGGAGGTCGCGGGCCCGGTGCGCGTCCTCGTCCCCCCCTTCAACCGCTTTCGCGCATCCCAGTACCACCTGCTGGCCAAGCGCTTCGACGTCGTCTGCGGCGGGCCCGAGTCGGTGGTCGAGATGGGACTTCAACCGAGCCCCCAGTTCCGCGACGGCAGCGTCTACCTACCCTCCTACCCGCCGCTGTACGGACGCTCGGCCGAGGTTTCAGCAGCAGTGCGGACGCTGCTGCAGCGGCAGCTCGCGATCTGGGCGCCGATCGTCCTGCATTGGGAGTGGGAGGCGCGCGACGACTTCGCGTCGTTGCGGACGCTGCTCGAGCAGGTGGCCCCCTACGCCGTCTCGTGGGAGAAGTTCCTGGCCGCGGTCGATGCCACCGATTCACGATCGAACGACAACCGAGGAGCAACCACTTGAAGATCGTCAGCGTGATGACCTCCCCCGGGCTGGGTGGAGCGGAGTTCGCCGCCGTCGAGATGCTCGACGCGATGGTGGCGCGCGGACACGAGGCGATCGTCCTCACGGACGTCCCGGGGATCGACCGCGACACCGGCGTCCGGGCGGTCCCGATCGAGCTCGGCCCGAAGCTCTCCAAGCGCTCCTACCTCGAGCTCGGCGTGAGCTGGCCGATGCTGCTGCGACGCCTGAAGCGCGCGCTCGAGGCAGAGGCGCCCTACGACGTGCTCCTCGTCCACTACAAGAAGGAGCAGCTACTCGCAGCGCTGCTGCCGGAGCGGCTGCGAAGGGTGCTCGTCTGGGCCGAGTGGGGCCCGGTGCCCTATCCGCTGCGCAGCGGACCGGCGCGTCGCGCCTACGCAGGGGCGGCAGCGCGAGCAGAGCTGATCATGGCCGTCTCCGCGGGCACCAAGCGATCGGTCGTCGAGGTGGGTGTCGACCCTGCCAAGGTCGAGATCGTGCACAACGTCGTCCGCGACGACGAGATCGACTTCTCCGCCGAAGGCCGCGAGCGGATCCGCGCGGCGCTGGGGATCCCGGCTGAGGCGTTCACGGTCGGCTGCGTCTCGCGGTTCCATCCCAAGAAGCGCAACGACGTGGTCGTCGAGGCGACGCTGGCGCTGGCGGGCGAACCCCATCTGATCCTCGCCGGAGACGGCGAGACCGAGGACGAGCTGCGGCGGCTCGCGGAGCCGCTCGGCGATCGCGTCCACTTCATCCCGACCCCGCGGGAGGAGATCGCCGACGTGCTCTCGGCGTTCGACGTCTCGGTCTTCTGCCCGAGCCCGACCGAAGGAGCCCCGCGAGCGGTGATCCTGGCGATGCTCGCTCGCCGTGCGTGCGTGGCGACGGGGGCCGAGGGCGTCGCCGAGATGGTCGACGACGAGATCGGCGGGATCACCAGACCGGAGAACGACGTTCCGGCGCTCCTGGCGAAGCTCGAGCCACTCGCCGCTGACCCGGAGCGCCGTCGCCGAGCCGGTGAGCTGGCGCGGTCGCGCGCGGTGGAGATGTTCAGCGCGCCGGTGGTCTCGGCGCATGTCGAGACCTTGCTGCTCGAAGCCTGCCGATCAGCCTGAGATCGTCGCGGAGGCGTCGTTGTTCGCTGCCTGCTCCGCTGCGCCGGCGCCGAGGCGATCGAGGACGCTGAGCGCGGCGGCGAGGACGAAGCTGGCCATCAGCATCTCGCCCCATTCCTCGGCGATCGTCAGCACCGCGTTGGGAGCCGACGGCAGATCGCCCGCGACGCTGTTGATCGCGGCGAAGACCTGCGCCAGCAGGAAGAGCAGCACCGCCAGACCGAGCAGCAGCGGCGCCGGCGCGCTGATCAGCCGCACGGACAGGAGGATGAAGCCGAGGGCGATCGCGCCGATCACGATGTACGCCCCCATGGCCCAGTAGTACAGGCCACCGATGTCCTCGATGACGTGGTGCACGCCAACCAGGGTCTCGACGGCCAGGGCCGCCGAGATCGCTGCGATCGCCAACCAGAACTTCCGCTCTCCGCAGTCCCTGCGGGCGGCGAGGACCGCGGCCACTGCCGCTGCCGCGAACACGAGTGCCCCGATCCCGCCGGCGAACCCGTACTCGGTGTTGATGTTGAAGAAGTCCCCGTCGATCGTCGCGTAGTTGACGATCGAGCAGATCACCACGACCAGCTCAGCCCCGACTGAGAGAAGGAACCCCTTGCGAGCGAACGATCCCGGCGGCATGCCGATGGCGGACATCAGCTTCCTTGGTTCGGTCATCCGCCGGATTTAACTCCGCTCGCCCGACATGTTTCGCGCCTCGGCAAGTGCTGCGACGAAAAACCCAAGCGCCGCCCCGAACACGATCGAGAAGCGGAAGGTCACGCCGGTAAACGAGGCGGTGGTCTCAACCAGCGCGATCGCGACGACCGCGCCCACCCCGGCAAGTCCAGCCAGGCGCAGGGTCTCGTCGCGCTGCTCCCGCCAGACGCGGTATGCCGCCCACGCGCCGGCGACCATCAGCCAGACGTAGGAGACCAGGCCGAGAAGGCCCAGCTTCAGCCACCACCAGAGCGCGGTGAAATGCACGTAGTCACGCGAGCTCGACCGATCGACCGACAGCGGGTAGCGCGCGGTCCATGCAACCCCGATGCCGATTCCTGCCAGTGGCTGCTCGCCGATGTCGGCGAGCACGTTGCGGCGCTCGTCGATCCGGTAGCGGTCCTCGACGTTGGTGTTCACCCGGTTCGGCTGCAACGACTCGACCCGCTCGGCGAGGGGTCCGCTGAGGCCCGATATCCCACCGCTCAGCGAGAGCAGCAGCGCGATTGCGGCGACGATCCCGACGACGGGTGTGATCACCCGCCAGCCCCGCGAGCCGGCGGCGAGGAAGACGACGAGAAGCCCGGCGATCGCCGCCAGCCAGAACGAACGGCGATACGACAGCAGCAGCGAGACGAGGCTGAGCGCGCCGATCCCGATCAGCATCCACGGCGGCCGCTTGCGGTCGATCGCCGACGCGGCGAGGTAGAGCAGCAGCGAAAGGCACAGCCAGTTGGCCGTCGGCGCCATGTACGAGACGGGCGTGCCTTCGGCGTCCAGAGCACCTGCGCCGATCACCACGCCGATCACCCCGATCGCGGCCTTGACGCCGACCAAGCCGGCGACTACCAGGAGGAACCGGCGCAGATCCTCCCGCCCCTCGAGGATGTTGACGACGATGAACGGCATCAGCAGGAAGACGACGAACGGGCGGACGTCCTCGTGGAGCTCGGCGACCGGAACCCCCTGCTGGTGGCCGACGATCGATCCGACCAGGAGCGCGGCGAACCCGACCAACAGCGGCGCGGTCAGCGGTCCGGGCGTGACGAACCTTCGGCGGGCGACGATCGTCGTCGCAGTCGAGAGGACCAGCAAGACGAAGGTCATCTCGATCGGGCTGAGCAGCCTCGACTGGTCGTAGAACCCGCTGCCGAGCGAGAGGATGCCGGACCCGCCGATGTCCTCGAAGAGGATGGCCGGCACCAACGCGAGCGCGAGCGCCACCCGCGGCCACTGGATCGCCACCGCGACCGCCACTCCACCCAGGATCAGGGGAATCAGCAGCTCTCCGGCGCTGCGGATGATCACGAACGCGCCGAACGCGATCAGCACGACGCCCAGCAGGGCGACGGCGATCCGCGTCAGGTTGCGCAGCAGCGGCATCCGGGAGGCCATCGCCAGATCCTAGGCCGAGGCCCCGCTGCCTTCGCGCGAGCTCGACGAGCGCCCCGCGGGCGATGGGACGGCGTTTCGGCCATCCGTCCAGGACCGAGGGGTTGGCGAAGGGGACCGCGATCCAAGCCGATAGCCCGTGCATGCCGAGACGCCAGACGATCAGATCAGCCCGCAACACCGTCCTCGGCGCGATCTGCGCGCTGCTCGTGCTGGCGCCGGGAGCCGCTCAGGCCGAGCCGTCCGGAGGGGTCGCGATCCCCGCCGCTCAGGTGGGCAAGAGCGCACGGACGCTGATCTTCTCCCTCCGCGACGTCGATGCCGACAGCTTGCGTTCGGCCAGGCTCTCGAAGGGAAGCGCGACCAAGCCGCTCTCCCTACGTGCGATTCGACGCGCGGCGGCAGCCGACGGCAAGCTGCGGGCCCGGGTCCCCAGCCGGTGGCGCCCGCGGGGAAGTCGCCGAACCTCGCACGTCCGCCGGCTGCTGGTCAAGCGTGTGCGCCTGCGGGTCGACTTCCGTCGACCGCGTCCACGCCCGTCGAAGCCCTCGAGGAAGCCCAGACCCGAGGCACCGGATCCGGCGCCGGCCGACCCGCCGCTGAGCCAGCTCCCCCCCGATGCGGGCGAGCCCTCCGCGGGCGCCGAGACCTGGCCGCAGAGCCCTCGGCCCGAATCAGAGGCGCAGGAGCCCGGGACGTCGACGCCCGAGCCGCAGGCGCCGGAGACTCCGGCCCCCAGCACCGAGCCCGGCCCGGATCCGACACCCGAGCCGCCGGCCGACCCCGCATCCCAGGTGCCGCCGGTGGAGCCCATCCCTCCCTCAGAGCTCCGCATCGGCCTGGTCTCCAACT
>CAZXKG010000047.1:15079-19655 GCA_964641695.1 uncultured Conexibacter sp. | reverse complement strand
CCCGGGCGAGCTGCCGAACTCGCGAGGCGGGAGCCGGGACGATCGTTCCCGCGAGGAGGGGTGCGGGTGCACGGCTGGCCATGACCGTGGCGCAGACGTCGGCCACGGTGAGGAGGCGCGAGAACTTCAACGTCGCGACGAGATCCCGTGCCGCGCCGGCGTAGGCGACGGGGGCGAACCCGTCGTCGATCCCATCGCCAAGCAGGGGGAAGCCGGGCGAGCGATCGAGCTCACGGCGGCAGCGCCAGCAGAGATCGTCGAAGCCCGGGGGCAGCATCGTGGACCCGCCCCGGCGATCGGCCGGGCGTTGGCTCGCCTCGATCACCTGGCGGCAGCCGAGGCACCGCCGAGGGATCACCTCCCTGCCGGCGGCTGCCAGCTCCGCCCAGATCTCACGCGCCTTGACCACGGGACCAGCATGGGCGAGAAACCCCTACACGTGTGTGTCGGAATGTGACTTTCTGAACGCATGCGACTGCAGCAGGCGCTCGGGCTCGGGCTCCGGCTGAGGGCGAGATGGCCGGGACGTTCGGCCCGCCCACACAAGCGACCTCATCCGGCTGGGCGTGCCCCTCCTCGGCGAGCTACGCCGCGATCGCGGCTTCGGCTCCGCCGCCGTCCCCGTTCAGGATCTCCAGGATCACGCCCTCCCTGAGGCCGCCCTTGCCGATCTGCAGCGGCTGGCCGAGCAGCTCGGAGAGCTTCTCCAGGAGCAGGATCCCCGCGGGGAGGATCTCGACCCGACGGGGATCGAGCTCGAAGCGCTTGGCGACGTCGGCGACGGGGTCGCCGGTGAGGACGCGGACGCCGCGCTCCAGCGTCTCGTACTCGAGGACGGCGCCGACCAGGCGGCGCAGCGACGTCGCGCTGCCGCCGACGGCGACGGCCTGGTCGGGCTGCTCGACCTCGACGCCCTTGAAGAAGTCGTCGATCCGGTCGCGGAGCCGGCGGATCTCGGAGGGCGTCGGCGGATCGTTCTCGACCATCTCCTCGGAGAGCGCCCCCGAGCCGATCGGGAAGGAGCGTGCGGAGTCGACGCCGTCGTCGATGTCGCCGAAGGTCAGCTCCGTGGAGCCGCCGCCGACGTCGACCACGGCGATCCGGCCCTCCGCCGGATGGCCGAGCGCCTTGGTGGCGCCGAGGAAGGACAGCTCACCCTCCTCGCGCTCCTCCAGCACGTCGACGGGCACCCCGCAGACCTCGCCGAGCTCGGCGACGACCTGCTCGCGGTTCGTCGCCTGGCGGATCGCCGCTGTGGCGACGACCCGAACGACCTCGGCCCCCAGCTCCCGCGCCAGCCGCAGCTGGGTCAGGACGATGTCGGCGACCTCCGCGACCTTCTCGTCGGAGATCGCGCCGCCCGAGCGCGAGAGATCCTTGCCGATACGGGTGTAGGCGCGCTGCTCCATCACCTTGCGGAGCTGACCCTCATCGGGCTCAGCAACGAGAACGCGAGTCGTGTTCGAGCCGATGTCTATGGCCGCGCAGCGCATGCCGTCACCGATCTTCCCAGAGCGACGCCGACGAGCCCGGGTCGCCGCCTGGGCTACCGGCGAGTCACCGCTCGACCAGCCCTCCTGCAACGGCGGTAGCGAGACGGCAGGCATGGGCTCATTCTCCCGCCGGGAACGGCGGAACCGGACAACACGACCGATCAAGAGCCAGATCGCGAGCCTCCCGCTGGTACGGCCCGGGTTTCCGTCGGCGACCGTCTACGAATGTCAGCGCGGGCGCTACCTCGACGCCCTGCGACGATCCGATGCCGGCGACCCCTCCCGAGCGCCCGGCGAGAAGCGCTGAGCTGATCCGGGGAGCCGGTTCAGCCATCGAGCGGATGGCGCCAACCCCCGCCCGGGACCGCAGCCCCGTCAAGCGTGCTTGACGACGATGCTCCCGAGGCGGTTCGACGCCGCCCGGCAGCAGTCGATCGCCTCCTCGAGCGCGAAGTAGATGTCCTTCCAGCGAAGGACGAACATCGGGTCGATCGCGCCGTCGAAGAGCGCCGCGAGCGCCGCGCGGTAGATCCGATCCCCCTCCTGCTCCAGGCGCCTGATGTGTGCCAGATGCGCGTCGACCTCTCCTCCCCCGTCGATCGCATCCAGCGCAGCCGCCAGCTCCCGGCCGCTGTCCCGCAACACGCCCGCCAGCTGCTGAGCCTGGTCCATCGGCGCCTCGACGTGCTTGAGCACCAGCTGCTCTGAGACCCCCTCGACGTCGTCGACGACGTCGTCGATCGCGCCCGCCAGCGCGTAGATGTCCTGGCGGTCGAACGGCGTCAGCTTGCTCTGCCGAAGCTGGGTGACGATCTTGTGGGTGAGCCGATCGCCCTCGTGCTCGCAGTCGGTGATCCGACCCCGCAGCCCACGATCCTCGGGCCAGGTCCGCAGCAGCTCCTCGAGCAGCTCGGTGCCGTGAGCGAGGTTCTGCCCGCCGCTCCGCAGCAGATCGAAGCTGACGCGCGAGCCGAGGACGAGCACCGAGCCGCCCTCAGCGCACCGCGGCGCCGGAGCCGGAGCTGCTCTCGAACTCCTCGAAGAGCCCGGTGGCTACGAAAACCGCCTGCTCGCCGATGTCCACCGCGTTGTCCCCCATCCGCTCCAGGGCACGGGCGACCAGGATCATCGTCATCCCCCACTCGCGGCTGTCCGGCTCGTCGCCGATCTCGATCGCCCGCTGGAAGCATTCGCGGTTGAGGTTGTCGACCACGTCATCACCGCGAACCAGATCCCGGGCGAGCTCCACGTCCCGCTCAGCGAACGCCGTCCGCGCCTGGCCCAGCAGGATCTTGACCTGCTTGCCCATGGTCACGATGTCCTTGACCATCCGCTCGTCCTGCGGCGGCTCGTGCCCCGTCAGCGGGATCACCTTGGCGATGTTCGCGCACTGGTCCCCCATCCTCTCCACCGACTTGATCAGGTGCAGCAGGGCGGCGATCAGGCGCAGGTCGGTCGCGACGGGGGCCTGCGTGGCGAGCAGCGTCAGCGCCGCCTGATGCACCTCCAGGTAACGGCCGTCGATGCGGTCGTCGTCCTGGACGACGAGCTCGGCAAGCTCGATGTCCTGATGCTCGACCGCCTCCATGGTGCGCGCCAGCGTCGCCACGACCAGGTCGATACCGCCGAGTGCCTGGGCCTCGACCGCCGCCAGCTCCTCCTGGTACTCGTCCCTCATCCGAATCGCCCGCTGACGTAGTCCTCGGTGGCCTGGTTGTCCGGGTTGGAGAAGATCTTGGTCGTCTCGCCCACCTCGACCAGCCGGCCCGGATCGCCGCTCTTCTCCAGGTTGAAGAAGGCCGTGTAGTCGCTGGCACGGCTCGCCTGTTGCATGTTGTGGGTGACGATCGCGATCGTGAACCGATCCTTGAGCTCGCCGATCAGATCCTCGATCGCCAGGGTCGCCACCGGGTCGAGGGCCGAGCAGGGCTCGTCCATCAGCAGCACCTCGGGCTCCACGGCGATCGCCCGGGCGATGCAGAGCCGCTGCTGCTGCCCACCGGAGAGGCCGGACCCCTGCTTGTCGAGGCGGTCCTTGACCTCGTCCCACAGGTGCGCGCCACGCAGGGACTTCTCGACGATCTCGTCCTTCTCGGACTTCTTCATCTTGCGGCTGTTCAGGTTGAGCCCGGCCGCCGCGTTCTCGTAGATCGACATCGTCGGGAACGGGTTGGGCTGCTGGAAGACCATGCCGACGAGTCGCCGCACCTCGACCGGATCGGTCCCGGCGCCGTAGATGTCGTGACCGTCGATCAGGACCTGGCCGGTCGCCCTGGCTCCCGCGGTCAGCTCGTGCATCCGGTTGATCGAGCGCAGGAACGTCGTCTTCCCACAGCCCGAGGATCCGATCAGCGCGGTCACCTTGTTCGGCTCGATCGTGATGTCGACGTCGGCCACCGCCTGGAAGTCGCCGTAGAAGAGACTCACCCCCCTGGCCTCGACCCGCTTGGCTACGGCGCCCGGGAGGGCGGGCGCCGAGTCCGTCCTGGCCCGCTCGATCAGCGACACCGGAGACTCCATCCGGGGACTGCGGCCGTTGGCGTCCGAGCGCGTCCCCTCGCGCTCGCGATCTGCGGTGCTTTCGATCATCTCCTCAGCCTCGTTCCCTTCTTCTTGCATGGGTCAGCGAATCTCGGTTCCGTAGCGCCGGTAGACGAACCGCGCCACGAGGTTGAGGACCATCACGATCAGGATCAGCGTCAGCGCCGCCGCCCACGCTCGATCGATCGACGGCTCCGGTGGAACCCCCGGGCTCTTGTACTCGTTGTAGGCGTAGACGGCGAGGTTCTGCATGCGGCCGTCGAACGGGTTGGAGTTGATCGAGTCGACCACGCCGGTGGTGATCAGCAGTGGCGCCGTCTCCCCGATGATCCGGGCGACGGCGAGCATCACACCGGTCACCAGCCCGGCGAGCGCGGTCGGCAGGACGACCTTGACGATCGTCTTCCACTTCGGGGTGCCGAGCGCGTAGGAGGCCTCGCGCAGGTGGTTGGGGACGATCTTGAGGATCTCCTCCGCGGAGCGGATCACGATCGGGATCATCAGCACCGACAGCGCGATCGAGCCCATGATCCCCAGCTTGA
>CAZXKG010000047.1:8516-15069 GCA_964641695.1 uncultured Conexibacter sp. | reverse complement strand
CGAAGATCAGCACGAACAGCGCGTAGGCGAAGAGGCCGGCGACGATCGAGGGGATCCCCGTCATCACGTCGACGAAGAAGGTCAGCGCTCTGCGGAGCCTGCCCGTCCCGTACTCGTTCAGGTAGATCGCAGCCATGATCCCGATCGGGACCGAGATCAGCGTCGCGACGCCGGTGATCACCAGGGTGCCGACGATCGCGTGGCTCGCGCCACCGCCCTCCCCGACGACGCCACGGTTGGTCTCGCTGAAGAAGGCCCAGTCGAAGCGGTTGAGGCCGTTGCTGACGACCGTCCACAGCAGCGAGATCAACGGTGAGAGCGCCAGCGCGAAGGTCGAGATGATCGCGAGGGTGACGAGGCGGTCCTTCGCCCTTCGAGGTCCCTCCACGGCGCGCGACCAGGAGTAGATCGCCGTGCACGAGACGAACACGGTCCCGACGAAGAAGAAGCCGGGCGTGAACGCACCAGCCGCCAGCAGGGCAGCGGCGACGAACGCCGCCGCTCCCGCGACGACTCCGTAGGGCGCCCAAGCGGGCAGCAGTCCACGCGCGAACGGAGCAGGTGCCTGGGGCCGGGTCGTCGGATCGATCGTTGCCATCGCCACCGCCTCCTACTGCAGGTTCTGCCGGGAGATCACGACCCGCGCGATCACGTTGACGACGAGGGTGATGGCGAAGAGAACGAGGCCGGTGGCGATCAGCGCGTTGACGTCGATGCCCGACGACTCGGGGAAGTCGAGGGCGATGTTGGCGGCGATCGTGGAGGGGTTGTTGGAGCTGATCAGGTTGAAGGTGACCACGCCCGAGACCGAGAGGATGATCGTCACGGCCATCGTCTCGCCGAGCGCGCGGCCGAGGCCGAGCATCGAGCCGCTGATCAGCGCCGACTTGCCGAACGGCAGGACGGTCATCCGGATCATCTCCCAGCGGGTGGCGCCGAGTGCGAGGGCGCCTTCCTGCAGCCGCCGCGGGGTCTGGCTGAAGACCTCGCGGGCGACGGCCGAGACGATCGGCAGGATCATCACCGCCAGGACGATGCCGGCGACGAACATCGTCCTACCGGTTGCCGAAGCCGGGCCCTCGAAGATCGGGATGAAGCCGACGTTGTCGGCGAGCCAGTTGGTGATCCCGACCGAGGCGGGCCCGAGTACGGCGATCCCCCACAGGCCGTAGACGATGCTGGGGATCGCGGCGAGCAGATCGATCAGGTAGCCGAGCGGCTGCGCGATCCGGGGCGGCGCGATGTGGCTGACGAAGAGGGCCACGGCTACCGCCATCGGCACGGCGATGATGATCGCGATGATCGCCGCGAGGACCGTGCCGAAGGCGAGCGGGGCGGCGTACTCGAGCAGCGACTTGCCCTCGGGCAGCTCAGCCGCGCCGGCGGTGAGCGCCGGCAGGGCTTCGATGAAGAGGAAGATCGCGACCCCGGCGAGGAGCGCGAGGATCGTGACGCCGGCGGCAACCGCGAGGTTGGAGAAGACCCGGTCGCCGACGCGGCGCTTGCCCCCGCTCGCCCCGGCGAGGATCTGGCCGGCGTTGGTTGTGGTGTCAAGTGAGCTCATCTGGACGTTTCCTGGTCAGCTGGACCCCTCGAGCGCCGGGAGAGAGCGGAAAGGGGCCTCGCCGTCCGTCGGCGAGGCCCCCGCGGGCAAGAGCCCGTTCCGCTCGGTGTGGGAGGAGTCGTTAGGAGCTGCCTCCGATCGCCTCGACCGCCGGCTCGATCTGGCTGCGGAGCCGATCGGAGATCGGCGCCGAGCCGGCGCTCTGCGCAGCGGCATCCTGCCCCTCGGGGCTGATGATGTAGCTGAGCAGCGCCTTCACGATCGCGGCCTCGTCGGCATCGTCGTAGGAGGTGCAGGCCATCTCGTAGGAGACGAGGACGACCGGGTAGGTGCCCGATTCCTCGGTCTCGCGATCGAGGTCGTAGGAGAAGATGAACTCCCCTTCCGAGTTGTCCTTGGGCGAGTTGTCGACGATCGCGGCCGCCGCGTCTGGGGTCGGACCGACGTACTCCTCGCCGACCTTGACCGTGGCGACACCGAGCTCACCGGCCTGGCTGGCGTCGGCGTAGCCGATCGTGCCCTCGCCGTTCTTGACGGCATCCACCACTCCGGACGTGCCCTGCGCGGACTCGCCGCCCTTGACGGGCCAGTTGCCGTCCACCTCGTGCGGCCAATCCTCCGGAGCGGCCTTCGAGAGGTAGTCGACGAAGTTCTCCGTCGTACCGGACTCGTCGGAGCGGTTCACCGGGGTGATCCGCGTGTCCGGAAGCTCGGCGTCGGGGTTGTCGGCGGCGATCGCCGGGTCGTTCCAGGTGGTGATCTTCTGGTCGAAGATCTGCGCGATCACCGGCGCGGAGAGCTGCAGGCCCTCGACGTCGGGCAGGTTGTAGATGACCGCGATCGGCGAGATGTAGACCGGGATCTGGATCAGCTCGCCGTTCGCTTCGGCGCAACGATCCTTGGCGCCGGTCAGCTCCTCGCCTTCGAAGATCGAGTCGGTCCCGCCGTAGGAGGTGCCGCCGGCGATGAACTGCTCACGACCGCCGCCCGAGCCGATCGGGTCGTAGGAGATGGTGAGGTCTGGACTGGCGTCCTGGACGCCTGCGATCCAGGCGGCCTGAGCGGCCTCCTGCGCGCTGGCCCCCGCGCCGGCGATCTCGCCTGAAAGCGAGCTGTCGGCGGCGCCGGCAGCGGCGGACGCGTCGCCGCCCTCGTCGTCGCTGCCACAGGCAGCGAGGCCGAGCGCGAGCACGCCAGACGCCGCGGCGACTGCAAAGAACTTACGTGAGATCACGGAATGTGACTCCTTGTCTGGTTGGACGAACTAGGTCCGGGCAGGGGACGACCGTCGTGGCCTGCCCCGGCTCAGATTCCGTACGTCTCGCAGCTTGCCGTCGACCGGACGGCTTGTTGTTACGGGCCTGTTCCCAACTTGTGAAAAGGCTGTGAACTGGCAGATAACTGCCGGAGTGTCCTCCGGGGCCTTCGGCCCCGTCCGGTACTCCGGTGCACTGCCCACACGCGGCGGCGCCAAGATCACGGCACCTCCTCGGGCTACGCCCTGCGGGGGATGCCGGAAGTAGAGCGCCGCCTATGAGTGGCGATACGAAAGGTCGTTAGTGGGGCGACTCTGTGGTTTCGCCCCTGCTTCCAGGTTTCACTGGGCAACCGGGGAACCGGACGGGCGAAACCCGGAGGATTCCCCGGCGGGTATCTCCGGCGCGGCGGGTGCCGTCGCAGTCCCGCTCACCGACTCCGGCTGGAACCGGTAGCCGATCCCGAAGTGGGTGTGGATGTAGGTCCACCCCGGGGAGCGCTTCTGGATCTTGGAGCGGAGCTTGCGGATGAAGACGTCGACGGAGCGATCGCCGTGGGCCATCTCGTAGCCCCAGACGCGCCGGTAGATCTCACCGCGCTCGATCACGGTGTCGGCGGCGGCCGACATCGACTCGAGCAGCTCGAACTCGCGGCGCGTGAGGTCGATGCTGCGCCCGGCGACGAACGCCTGGTACTGGTCGGAGCGGATCTCGAGCTCGCCGACGACCAGCGGGCCGTGCTCGATCTCAGATCTGGATGTGCGCTTGCGACGGCGAACGACGGCCTCGACCCTCGCCATCACCTCTTCCGGATGGGACGGCTTGCTGATCCAGTCGTCGGCGCCGAGACGGAGGCCGCGAACCCGCTGGCTGACCGTCGAGTCGTTGGTGCAGACGATCACGCCGAGCCCGGGCATCATCCCGCAGACGCGCTCGAGGAACGACCAGGCGTCCTCGGGGGGCAGGATCGTGAGGTCGAGGACGAGCGCGTTGATCTTCATCGCGACCAGCTCGTCCGCCGGCACCATCCCGCCCAGCATCCGATACTGCCAGCCGGCGGCGTCGAAGCGGCTCGAGAGAACCTTGAGGAACGCCCCCTCGCGGTCGATCACCGCGACTCTCATGTTTCCCGTGGATGGGTTCATCGATCTGAGCGCGCGGGCGAGATCTCGAAGCGCGACATCACCAATGGTAAGGCGCCGCCGGTGGAGATCCAGCCCGGCGACGCGAAGTCACAGGATTTTCACAAGGAGGTCTCAAGATGTTCACGCCGGCGCCGGCGCCGATCGCCAGGGTTCGCCGGGCACGGGAGCGGACCCCCCTCGTGTAGCGCGCGGCCTCCTCCTGCCCCGAAGGCCGCGCGCTTCGTTTTTCAGGCTTGGCCTGGATTCACCGATCCGACCGGCGCCTCAACCCGACATGCTGGCGCCAGGAGCCACTTCGGCCCCTGACTTGGCCTGTCAAGCCGAGACGCTCGCCCGGATCGTGATCGAGGCTTAGAAGGTGGCTGCGCGAACGCCGCTGGCGATCAGGATGAAGACACCCGCGGCAGCAACGAGGCGGTAGATCACGAAGATGTCGTAGGAGCGGTTGCGGACGAAGGCGAGGAGCCAGGCGATCGCGGCGTAGCCGGAGATCGCGGAGGCGAGCATGCCGACGATCATCGGCGTGACCGCGCCGTCGGGAAGGGGATCGCCGAAGAGCCCGAGCCCCTTGTAGACGGCTGCGCCGAACGTGGCGGGGACGAGCATCAGGAACGAGATCCGCGCCGCGGCGTCGCGGTCGAAGCCGAGGAAGCGGGCGGCGGAGATCGTGATCCCCGAGCGCGAGGTTCCCGGTGAGAGGGCGAGCGCCTGCGCGATCCCGATCCAGAGGCCGTCACGGACCTTGGCGTCGCGGAGCGCCTTCCGCTGCGGACGGCGGTCCGCCCACCAGAGGACGAGGGCGAACACGACCAGGCCGATCCCGATCAGCCACGGCTCGCCCAGGTTGTCCTCGATCAGCCCGCCGAAGAGGCCGCCGACGATCACCGCCGGGATCGTCCCGACCGCGATCATCCAGGCCAGGCGCTCGTCGGAATCGTCGACGCTGCGCTTGCGGATCGAGCGCACGCCGGCGACGATCATCGTCCGCAGGTCGTGGTGGAAGTAGGCCACCACGGCGGCGAGCGTGCCGACGTGGAGGGCGACGTCGAACGTCCGATGGAAGTCGTCGTGAGTCTGCAGGTACGTGTAGTCCTGCAGCCATGGAACCAGGATCAGATGGCCTGATGAGGAGATCGGGAGGAACTCCGTCAGGCCCTGGACGATCCCGAGTAGAAGTGCCTCGAGCTCCGACATCGGCGGCGAATCCTAGAGACGTGGGTCCTTCGGTAGAGTCCCGTCGCGTGAAGCAGCTCCGCCGCATCCACAAGATGCTCGCCGTCGCGTCCGCCCTGGTCCTCACCGGCCTCGTGGTCGGCGTACCCGGCGCTCTCGCTGCCGACGGAGTCGGCCTCGGCGGCCGAACCACCGACAAGGACATCACGTTCTTCTGCTTCGGGGTGATCGCCCTGTTCATGCTGCTCCCCGTCGTGCTGACGCTGATCCAGAGCCGGCTCGACAGCCGCAAGGAGCGGGTGCGTGAGCAAATGGACCGAATCCACCGCCCCTGACGGCCTGGGAGCGCCCCGGGCGCGCTCCTCGTCGGCTTGCGACCCGTTTTGTCGCGGCGCCTTCTGCGTCGCACGATCTGACAGCTCCCCACCTCGTCAGATCGGGACGGGTCTAGGATCCTGATGGCCCGCACCAGCTACGAGGTGCGCGGGACGACGGGCGTGCTGACGATCACGCGGCCGGAGCGGCGTAACGCCGTCGACACCAAGACGGCCGCGGAGCTGCTGGCCGGGCTTCGGCGCTTCGAAGCCGACGACGACGCTCGCGTGATGGTCCTGACCGGGGAGGGCGAGCAGGCCTTCTGCGCGGGCGCCGACCTGAAGGCGCTGGCCGAGCATGGGCCGGACGCGACCGAGGAGCTGATCGATGCGGTCGCGGGCGCACCCGAAGGACCGATGGGGTTCACCCGGCTTACTCCTGCCAAGCCCGTGATCGCGGCGATCAGCGGCTGGTGCCTGGCGGGCGGCCTGGAGCTGGCGCTCTGGTGCGATCTGCGGATCGCCACCCGGGGAGCGAAGCTCGGCTACCCCGAGCGGCGCTGGGGGGTTCCGCTGATCGACGGTGGGACGTTGCGACTGCCGCGGATCGTCGGCCTCGGCCGGGCCCTCGACCTGATCCTCACCGGTCGGATCGTCGAGGCCGAGGAAGCCCTCGAGTGGGGCCTGCTGACCGAGGTGGTCGAGGACGGCCGCCACCTCGAGCGTGCGATCGAGATCGCCGACGCGCTCGCCCGTTTCCCCCAGGAGACGATGCTCTCCGATCGCCGCTCCGCGATCGAGGGATCGACGTTGCCGCTGGCCGAGAGCCTCGATTTCGAGGCGAAGCTCGGTCTCGAGTCCGTCCGCACCGGCCTCACCGGCGCCGCCCGCTTCGCCGCAGGCGAAGGCCGCGGCGGCAAGGGCACCGAGATCTAGATCCGGCCTGAACTATCTGACGAGGTCGGGAGCCGTCAGATCGTGTGACGCAGGAGGCGCCGCGACCAAACGGGTCGCAAGCCGACGAGGAGCGCGAGCTGGCGACTCCCGAGCCGTCAGATCGTGTGACGCAGGAGGCGCCGCGACCAAACGGGTCGCAAGCCG
>CAZXKG010000047.1:0-8416 GCA_964641695.1 uncultured Conexibacter sp. | reverse complement strand
AACGGGTCGCAAGCCGACGAGGAGCGCGAGCTGGCGACTCCCGAGCCGTCAGATCAGATGCGGAACTCGCGCATCAGGCGTTTCTCCGTCTCCCCCTCGACCGCGGCGACGACCTCGATGTGGCCCTCCAGCGGGGTGCCGCGGATCTTCGTCGCGAGTAGGTCGTCGACCTGGAAGATCCCGGCGGAGTTGTTCATGCGGATCTCGATCTTGATCGGGCGGTCGGTGCCGCGCTCGATCTGGACGTCGTCGATCGCGGCGGCGGAGATCGAGTGGATGCCGATCTCGCCGCGCTCGACCGGGAGCCGGGATCGGCCCTGCGCCATGTCGAGGGCGTCGGCGACCCGGACGACCCCGGCCTCGAGCGTGTAGGGCTCGCCGCGGCGGCGGTGGCCGATGATGCAGTGCAGGGTCTCGGAGACGACGACGGTCAGTTCGGGCTCGGAGTAGATGCCCTCGAGCAGCTGGCGCAGCTTGGGCTCGGCGAGGAACAGGCTGTAGGCCTCGTGTTCGGCTCGGTGGACCGACATCCCCGTGTCGTGGAGCATCGCCCCGGCGGTGACGACGACCTCGGCGTCCCGGGCACCCATCCCGTGGTCGCTGACCATCGCGGGCGCGATGCCCGCTTTGTCGGCCAGCCGCAGCATCCGCAGGGCGATGTTGGCGACGATCTGGATGTGGACCCAGGAGTGGTCCGACATCCCGAGCCGCTCGGAGCCGACCTGCTGCATATGCCACCAGGCGCGGATCTGAGGGTCGGCCGCAGCGCGCTCGACGAACCGCTCGAGGCGGCGGTTGCCGCGGGTGGGGACGCCGAAGCGGACGTCGGCGATGCGGTCGCTCAGGGGTTCTGGGGGATCCTGCTCGGGCACTGGAGAACAGTGTGTCAGGGGGCCCGGCCGAGGGGGTGGGGGTGCCCTGCCGGGGGCGAGTCTCGCTTCGCTCGCCCTGCAGTCCCAGGCAAGAGCATCCCCATCTCCTCGGCCTACATCACCGCATCGCCGTGGAAAGGCACATCTCGAGCGCGATCGCCTCCCTGGCGGGAGAAAAGCGAATATGAATGTTCTGTTGCGGGTGTGAGCGAACGCACACATAAACGCTCCAAGTACCGGGATCGTTCGATCAATGCTCCTCAGCACACGTGCGGGGACAGCGGCTCTGGCCGTTGCCCTCGCCGCGTCGGCCCTGATCGTTACCTCGGCCGGCGCGACCACAACTGACCTTGCGCCCGATCCGGTGCTGGACCACGAGATCCAGCTCGAACGCTCGCTGAAGATCGGCGTCGTTCGAGCCGACTACGTGGAGGCCCGGGGGAACGCGCAGCGCCTCGACCTCATGCCGGGACCCAACCTCGCCGAGACGACCGCGAGCGCCCAGCGGCTGCGCGAGGAGACCGGGGAGCTCCGCGCCGAGATCCGGGCTGAGCGCAAGCGCCGGGCGGCGAAGCCGGACTTCGCCTCCCCCGAGTCCGTCGGTGTCCCCCAGGCAACCCTGGAGTCGATCGCGGCCTGCGAGTCCGGAGGCGACCCGACTGCCGTGTCCGCCGACGGCAGCTACCGGGGCAAGTACCAGTTCCATCCGAGCACCTGGGCGTCCGTCGGCGGCTCCGGCGACCCGGCGGCGGCGCCGGAGGCCGAGCAGGACTACCGCGCCGCGCTGCTGCTCTCACAATCCGGCGCCGGTCACTGGCCCGTCTGCGGCTGATCTCTGGTCGGCGGAGCGCCGGCCCGGGCGTCTGATCGCTGCCGGGTCGGCTGCCTCGGCCCGGGGATGAGCATCGCTCGTTCGGCCTGCGAGGATCTCGATGCCCATGCCGTCCGCCAAGCCCCCGCTCACCCTCCACCCGGACTCGTTTCCGCGGGACGGGCTGCTCGACACCGCGGTCTCCTCGACCCTCCTCGCCCGCGTCGCGCGGCGGGAGGTAGGTGAGACGGCGCGGCTGCACCGAGCCGGGCCGATCCTGGCTTTCGGGAAGCTCGATCGGCTCCGGCCGGGCTACGGCCACGCCGTCGAGGCCGCGCGTGAGCACGGCTACGAGCCCGCCGAACGGATCGCCGGCGGGCGGGCTGCCGTCTTCCACGAGGGCACGATCTCCTTCTCGCGCGCGCTCCCGCTCGGATCGGGCGCCTACGAGGGCACGAGGGATCGCTTCCGCTGGATGGCGGAGCTGACCCGCGACGTGCTGCGCGAGGTCGGGGTAGACGCCCGCGTCGGCGAGGTCGAGGGGGAGTACTGCCCGGGCGAGTTCAGCGTCAATGCCGACGGCCGTCTCAAGCTGGTCGGCATCGGGCAGCGGGTGACATCCGGCGCCGCCCATGTGGGCGGCGTGATCGTCGTCCGCGGGGGCGCGCGAATCGCCGAGGTGCTGGCGCCCGTCTACGAGGCGCTGGAGCTCGACTGGTCGCCGCGAACCAGCGGCAGCGTGGCGATGGCCCTCGGCGCCGACGATGCGACCCGCCCCTTCGACGAGCCCGATCCACTCGTCGACGAGCTGCTCGCGGCGATCCGTGAGGGGCTCGCCGCGGAGTTCGACGTGCGCGAGGCTGACCTCCCCGACGAGGTCGTGCGCGCGGCACACGACATCCGGCGGACGTTCTCCCCGCGAGTCACCCCGGTCCGCGCGCGATCCCGGTAGCCCATCCGAGATCGCCACCGGACGAACTTCACCCGGCCTAGGCCCGGTTGGTGTTCCGTTCGAAGTGGTCACATGATCCCGACGAACTTCGGCCGGCTGGAGCCCGGTTCAAGTTCCGTCGGATATAACGCGACACATGCCTGGACTCGGAACCTTCATCTCCGCCGGCCGCTCCCTCGACACCGCGATCGAACGCGTCCGCCTCGCCGAGTCGCTCGGCTACGAGTCGACGTTCGTCACCCACATCGCCGGCCGCGACTCACTCACCGTGCTCGCCGCCTACGCCTCCGGGACCGAGCGGATCAAGCTCGGGACGGGCGTGCTCCCGATCTACTCACGAACGCCGGTCGCGACCGCCCAGACCGCCGCGACGATCGACGAGATCTCAGACGGGCGGATGATCCTCGGCCTCGGCGTCTCCCACCGGGCGACCGTCGAGGGCTGGTACGGGGAGACGATCGACAAGCCGGTGGCCGAGATGCGCGAGTACGTCGAGGTCACGCGGGCGATCTTGGCGGGCGAGGATCCGAAGGTGGCGAGCGCCGGCATCGCCGATCCGAAGTGGCCGACGGGCTTCCGCTTCATGGGCTACGGCGCCCGGGCCGAGCTGCCGATCTACATCGCCGCCCTCTCCCCCAACATGCTGCAGCTCGCCGGCGAGATCGGCGACGGGGTGCTGCTCTGGCTCTGCGACCCGCCCTACATCCGCGACGTCGTCATCCCCGAGGTTCGCAGGGGCCGCGAGCGGGTCGGCAAGAGCATGGAGGGGTTCGAGATCGTCCCGGCGGTTCCGGCAGGGATCACCGCGGACCGGGACGCGACCCTCGATCGCATGCGCGGTGATCTCGTCATGTACCTGTCGCTGCCGTTCTACCGCGCGATGCTGAAGCGGTCCGGGTTCGAGGCCGAGCTCGAGGGCTTCGACGCCAAGATGGCCGTCGGCGACGCCGCGGGTGCGCAGTCCGAGATCAGCGACGCGATGCTCGACTCCCTCGGCGGCTTCGGCGACGCCGGCGCGGTCAAGGGCGCCGTGCAGCGCTACCTCGACGCGGGCGCCACCTCGCCCGGCATCAGCCCCGTCCCGGGCTCGAACTTCGAGGCAACCCTCGAGGCCGGCGCCGAGCTGATCTGAGCGAGCCCAGACGAGACGAAGATCGCGGGCGCTTCGGACCCATGACCTGCCGAGGTCGGGAGGGTCGTGGTCGAGGACGCAGGAGGCGAAGCGACCAATCCCTCGTCTTTGGGGTCATGAGCCGACGAGACGAAGGTTCACGGCCCTTCGGACCTCGTCAGGCGCGTCAGCTACTCGTAGTGGAGGGCTTGGATCACCTCTATCTTCGCGGCGCGCCTCGCGGGCCAGATGCCGGCGAGGATGCCGGCGATGCCCGAGAGCACCAGGACGACGAGGATGCCGACGACCGGGACGCCCAGGACGAGGCCGTCTTCGCGCAGCGCCTGGACCGCGGCGATCGCCACCCCCACTCCGATCGCGGCGCCGATGATCGCGCCGATCATCGCCGTGATCAGCGACTCGTAGCGGATCATCCTGCGGATCTGGGACTTCGAGGCGCCGATCGCGCGCAGCATGCCGATCTCCCGGGTCCGCTCGTAGATCGTCAGCACCAGCGTGTTGACGACGCCGAACAGGCTGACGATCACCGACAAGGCCAGCAGCGCGTAGATCAGCGCCAGAACCTGGTTGATCGAGTCCTCCTGCTGCTGCTTGAACTCCTGCTGAGAGCGCGCGTCGACCTGAGGGAAGCGGTCGGCGAGCAGCCGGTCGACCCGCTCGCGCGTCTGGTCGAAGTCCACGCCCGGCGCGAACGCGACCAGGTCGGCGAAGTCCTGACGGGCGTCGAACTTCATCCGCAGCGTCTCGATCGGCAGCGCCACCGAGGAGACGATCAGGGCGACGCGATCGCGGATGGCGCCCTCCACCCGGACCTCCACCTGCTCGCCCGAGGCTGCGGTCAGGGTCAGGGTCTCGCCGACCTCGACCCCGTTGTCGTCGGCCCACTTCGACTCGACGATCGCCTCTCCGGGCCCGAGCGTCTCGAGCGTCTCGTCGCTTCCCTCGGTCCAGTCGAGCCGGGCGACCCTGGTCAAGGTGGTCGGGTCGAGGCCGGTGAGCAACGTCCGCTGCGGCCCGTCGTTGAGCTCGATCTCGGCCGGCGCACCCGAGATCGGCGAGACGGCCTCGACGCCGCGTTCGGCGCCGACCGCGTCGACGACCGCGGGTGAGATCGGCGAGAACCCGTCCGCGTTGGTGATGATCAGATCCCCGGCGAAGGTCTCGTCGAGGGCGTCGCCGACCGACTTGTTGGCCGAGGCCGCGAAGACCGCCGCGAAGACGACGAGCGCGACGCCGATCATCAACGCGGCGGAAGTGGTCGCCGTCCGGGACGGGTTCCGCAGGGTGTTCTCGCGGGCGAGCCGCGCGGTGACGCCGCGCAGCGCCTGGATCGGCCGACCGACGAGCGAGGCGAGGGGACCGATCATCGAACCCGCGAGCATCGCCACACCGACGAAGAGCACGATCAGGCCGAGGCCGAGCAGAGGAAGCGCAGTGTCGATCGAGCTGGTCGCGAACAGGCCCGCCCCGACCATCGCCACGCCAAGCGCGGCGACGATCCGTGCCGCCCACTCGCGACGGCGGGAACGCCGGCCGCTCGACCCCCCGTCGTCGCGCAACGCCTCCAGCGGCGTGACCCGGGTGGCCCTGATCGCCGGCACGATCGCCGAGCCGAGGGTGGCGAGGATCCCGACGATCAGCGAGACGACGACCGCGGGGGTGGTGATCACGACCCCCGACTGCGGGAGGTCGAAGCCCATCGCCTTGAAGGCGCCGATCACGAGAGCGACGAACCCGAGTCCCGCCGCGATGCCGAGGATCGAGGCGATCACCGCCAGGAGCAGGGCCTCGGCCATGACGGAGCCGAGGATCTGCTTCGAGGACGCACCGAGCGTGCGCAGCATCCCGAACTCGCGGACGCGCTGGGCGACCGTGATCGAGAAGGTGTTGAAGATCAGGAAGGCGCCGACGAAGAGTGAGATCCCGGCGAAGACGAGGAGCATCGTCGTCAGGAAGCCGAAGCCCTCCTTGATGTCGGCGGACTGATCGGCGGCGTCCTGGGCGCCCGTCTTCGCCTCCGCCCCCTTCGGCAGCATCACGTTGAGGCGGCCGACCAGCTCCTCGGGCGAGACCTCCTCCTCGGCGGAGACGAGGATCTCGTCGAGCTCCCCCTGCTTGCCGGTCAGCGCCTGCGCCTCGGGCAGGGTGAAGATCCCGAACGCGGCGCCTCCCAGCGAGACCCCGCTGCCGAACCGGCCGATCCCGGTCAGCGTGAGCTCCCTCGCGCCGCGAACGCCGGTGACCGTGATCTCGTCGCCGACCGCGAAGTCCTCCTCGGCGGCGGTGATCGAGTCGACCGCCATCTCGGTCTCGTCGGCCGGCGGCTCACCCTCGGTCCAGGTGAAGGGGTTGAACGGCGCCGGGAGCACGCTCTGCGCGATCTGCGGCGGGCCTCCGCCCGGCGGGCCGATCCGCTCCCCGTCCTCACCGAGGATCGCGATCGCACTCGAGTCGGCGATCCCGCCGGCGGCGGCCGCGACTCCGTCCACCTTCTCCACCTTGCCGACCAGCGACTGATCGAGCGCCACCCCGGACTCGGGCATGTCGATCCCGACATCGATCGCCGAATCGGCCGAGATCCTCACGTCGACGCCCGCGTTGGCCTCGGCGAAGATGTCGTCGAAGGCCTGGTCGACCGAGCCCTTCAACATGAAGGTGCCCGCGACCATGGACACCCCGAGCATGATCGCGACTGCGGTCAGCGCCGCGCGCAACTTGCGAGCGGCGAGACCGCGGAGGGCCAGCGACAGCATCAGAGGTCCCGCATCAGCTCGATCACGTCGTCGGTGCCCTCCACCGCTTTGTCCGCCGCGACCCGGCCGTCAGCGAGGACGATGACGCGATCGGCGTAGGCCGCGACCTTCGGATCGTGGGTGACCATGACGACGGTCTGCCCGAACTCGTCGACCGAGTTGCGGAGGAGCTCCAGCACTCCGCCCCCTGATCTCGAATCGAGGTTGCCGGTGGGCTCGTCGGCGAAGACGACCGCAGGCCTGCTGATCAGCGCCCGCGCGATCGCGACGCGCTGCTGCTGGCCGCCGGAGAGCTCGGCGGGACGGTGGGAGGCGCGCTCGGAGAGTCCGACCGTCTCCAGCAGCTGGTCCCGCCATCCCTCGTCGAGATCACGGCCGGCGATCTTGATCGGCAGCTCGATGTTCTCGGCGGCGTCGAGGACCGGCACGAGGTTGAAGAACTGGAAGATGAAGCCGAGCTTCTCCCGGCGCAGCTTCGTCAGGCCCTTGTCGTCGAGGCCGGTCACCTCGACCCCGTCGATCCACGCCTTGCCGCCGGTCGGCTTGTCGAGGCCGGCGAGCAGATGCATCAGCGTCGACTTCCCCGAGCCGGACGGTCCGACGATCGCGGTCAGCTGTCCCCGCGGGAACGCCAGGCTGACGTCGCTGAGGGCGTCCACGGCAGCGGCGCCGGTCCCGAAGCGGCGGCTGAGCTCCGAACAGGAAACTATTGCGGCCGGTGCCGTGGCCGCGTTCTCGGAGGACGAGGCGGCGGGACCTGCCCCGGAGATACTCCCGGGGGCCGGCTGGTCGGCTTCAGTCACCGTCGTGAGGTTAGTGCCTCGGACGTGCGAGGATCGTCCTCAGCGACTGAAGGAGAGAACGATGCCGGGTCTTCACCAGGTGGAAGCAGGAGGAGCGAGATGAAGCTGTTGGCGTTCAGCGACCTGCACAGGGACCTTGCCGGAGCGACCACGCTGGTCGAGCGCAGCGCCGAAGCGGACGTCGTGATCGGCGCCGGGGACTTCGCCTCGGTCCACGAAGGTCTCGAGGAGACGATCGCGGCGCTGGCGGGGATCGAGGTCCCGACGATCCTGGTCCCGGGCAACAACGAGACCGCCGACGCCCTGCGGGGTGCGTGCGCGGCCGCGTCCTGGGATGCCGAGGTTCTCCATGGCTCCGCCACGACGATCGACAGCGTCGACTTCTACGGGCTCGGCGCGGGCGTGCCGACCACTCCCTGGGACTGGAGCTTCGATCTGACCGAGGAGGAGGCCGAGGCGATGCTCGCCGACTGCCCCGCCGACGGCGTCCTCGTCATCCACTCCCCTCCGAAGGGCCACTGCGATCAGTCCTCCTCGGGCGATCATCTGGGCAGCGCCGCGATCCTGGCCGCGATCGAGGCCAAGCAACCCGCGCTGGCGGTTTGCGGCCACATCCACGAGGCATGGGGCCAGCGCTCGCAGGTCGGTGAGACCGCGATCGCCAACCTCGGCCCCAAGGGCGCCGAGTTCGAGGTCTGAGCAGGGCCGTGACGCAGACCCCGAAGCTCCCCCGCGAGGCCTACGAGCGCGAGCTCGACGAGCTGCAGGTCCAGCTCGTCCAGATGGCGAGCTGGGTGAAGGAGACGGGGGCACGGGTGGTCGTCGTCTTCGAGGGCCGCACCGTCGCCCTGCCGATCCCCAGCGACCGCGAGCGGACCCAGTGGTACTTCCAGCGCTACATCTCCCACCTCCCCGCGGGCGGCGAGGTCGTCCTCTTCGACCGCTCCTGGTACAACCGCGCCGGGGTCGAGAAGGTGCTGGGCTTCTGCAGCGACGACGAGTACGAACGCTTCCTCAGGCAGGCGCCGACGTTCGAGAAGATGCTCGTCGACGACGGGATCATCCTGATCAAGTACTGGTTCTCGGTCTCCGA
>CAZXKG010000046.1:20014-20256 GCA_964641695.1 uncultured Conexibacter sp. | reverse complement strand
GTGGCGATCGCGTGGCGATCATGATGGACAACTGCCCGGAGTTCCTCTGGGCCACTTGGGCGCTCGGGAAGCTCGGCGCCTGCGTCGTCCCGATCAACACCGCGGCCAAGGGCCAGCTTCTTCGCTACTACCTCGAAGACGCCGCGGTCGGCCATGCGGTCGTCGGTCGTCCCTACGCGGAGGCCGTGGGGGAAGCGGCCGGGGAGATCGAAGGCTTCCGGGGCGCGATCGTCAACGACCCT
>CAZXKG010000046.1:0-20004 GCA_964641695.1 uncultured Conexibacter sp. | reverse complement strand
CGGGATCCTCCGAGACGCTGCAGGCGATGTTCGCCGCGGGCGAGTCGCGGAGCGAGACGCCCGTCGATTACGGCGTCGAGGCATGGGACCCGGCCTACATCCTGCACACCTCCGGTACGACCGGCCCGTCGAAGGGCGTGGTTTGCCCGCACGCGCATCCGCTCACGGTCGGGCATCGGGTCACGGAGGCGTTCGAGATAGCTCCCGACGATCGGATGTACACGTTCCTGCCGCTCTTCCACGGCAACGCTTTGTGGTACTCGGCGCTGACCGCGCTTTGGGCCGGTGCCTCGATCGTCCTCCGCGAACGCTTCTCGGCGTCCGCGTTCTGGCAGGACGTGCAGAAGTACCAAGTCACCGAGTTCAACGCGATCATGACCGTCGCGACGATCCTCGAGAAGCTTCCTCCGGTCCCGGAGGAGAAGGACAACCCGCTGCGCCTTGGGTTCATCGTTCCCCTGCCGACCGATCGTGAGGCCCTGGAGGAGCGCTGGGGGTTGGAGATCGTCTGCAACTACGCGATGACCGAGCTGTTGCCGGTGACCGTGCTCAAGCCCGGCGAGGGGTACGGGAAGGGCGACACCTCGGGGAAGCTCGCGTCCGACTACATCGACATGAAGATCTTCGACGACCACGACCGGGAGGTCGCCGTGGGAGAGCCCGGCGAGATCGTGGTCCGGCCGAAGGATCCCTGGATCACCTTCACCGAGTACTTCGGTAAGCCGGAGGCGACCGCGGAAGCGTTCCGCAACGCCTGGTTCCACACCGGCGACCGCGGTCGCGTCGACGAGGACGGGTTCTTCTACTTCGTCGACCGCAAGAGCGATTCGATCAGGCGCCGGGGCGAGAACATCTCGGCACACGAGATCGAACGCATCCTGGAGACGGACCAGCGCGTCAAGGAGGCTGCCGCCGTGCCGGTGCCTTCGGATCTGGGGGAGGACGACGTGGCGGTGTACGTAGCGCGTGGCGACGAGTCTTTGACTGAAGCCGACGTGATCGCGTTCGCCGTCGAGAACATGGCCTATTACATGGTCCCTCGGTACGTGAGGTTCATCGACTCGCTGCCGAAGACCCCGACCCACAAGATCGCCAAGTACAAGGTCCGGGAGCGGGCTCTCGAGGAGTACGGCGAGATCTGGGATCGCGAAGCCCACGGCATCGAGGTCAAGCGTCCCACGTCCGGGCAAGGCGGCTGAACGGCTCGCGCACGCGAGCCGTTCGAGAAGGTGCCCATGGCCGCTACCGAGATCCTCATGCCGAGCCTCGCCGAGGGAATGGAGGAGGCGACGATCATCGCCTGGTTCAAGGAGGTCGGCGATCCGATCTCCGTCGGCGACGAGTTGATCGAGGTCGAGACCGACAAGGCGACCATGGAGGTCGAGGCCGAGGCCGGGGGAGTCCTGCGCGAGGTCGTCGCCGAGCTGGGCAGCCTCGTCGAGGTCGGCGAGCCGATTGCGCGCATCGGGGACGAAGCCGACATGGGCGCGGATGGGGCGAGTACTCCCGATGCTCCATCCGCGCCCGTCGGCGACTCGTCCTCCGGGGCGGCCGCCGACCGGCCGGATGCGGGCCCGTCCGCAGCGGCGCCCGAGTGGCCACCCGCCACCGGCGGTGCCGCAGCGCGGGTGGAACCCGCCCGGCCGGCGGAGCCCGTCGTGCCCATGGGGGGCGACCGGCTCAGGGTCTCACCGTTGGCGAGGCGAATCGCTCAGGATCGCGACGTCGACCTGCACGCCGTCACCGGCACCGGACCGAGCGGCCGGATCATCCGCGCGGACATCGATCGCGCGCTCGCCGCCGGTCCTCCCGCCGGGCGAGAGACGACGGCCGTTGGAGCAGCGGACGCCCAAGTCCCGGTCGGCGACGGAGATCTGCGAGGTCGAGTCGAGACGGTCGAGCTGACCCGGGTCCAGGAGACGATCGCGCGGCGGATGGTCGAGTCGAAGAGCACCGCTCCACACTTCAACTTGCAGGCGCGGATCGACGTGAGCGCGATGGTCACGGCGCGGGCCGCGTTGAAGCGCGAAGCGGGCGCCGGGGAGGTCGTGCCCTCGCTCAACGACTTCGTCGTCAAGGGGTGCGCCCTCGCGCTCCGGGGGCACGAGCTCGCGAACGGGTCGTATCGCGATGGACGGTTCGAGCTCTACTCCCGTGTCAACGTCGGCATCGCGGTCGCCCGGAGTGACGCCTTGGTAGTGCCCACCATCTTCGATGCCGACGCGAAGGGTCTGGCGCAGATCGCCACCGAGTCGCGAGAGCTCGCGCAGAAGGTGCGGGATGGATCGATCGGACCCTCCGAGCTCGCCGGCGGCACGTTCACGGTGTCGAACCTCGGGATGTACGGGATCGAGAGCTTCCAGGCGGTCATCAACCCGCCACAGGCGGCCATCCTGGCGGTCGGCGAGGTGGCTGAGGTGCCCACCTTGCTCGACGAGGAACTGGTCACGCGATCGATGATGGCCGTCACCCTCTGCTGCGATCACCGGATCCTCTACGGCGCCCAGGCCGCGGAGTTCCTGGCGGCGATCCGCAGCTATCTGGAGCAGCCGCTTCGGATGGCGCTGTGACGCTAGAGTCGTGGCCCCCTGGATGTCCGGACCGGCCATCCAGTCCCGGAGAGGTGGCCGAGCGGCTGAAGGCACTCGCCTGCTAAGCGGTTTCGCGCCGAATCGCTCATACGGCGGTTGAATGCGGATCTGGCTCTACAAGCGGCTTTGACTGGTATCTACGTGGTCCGTTTGGTTGCTCCGTTTGAGCCGATTCGACCGTGCGTTGTGCGCTGAGTGTGCGTTGAAAATCGGTGCGCCCAGCGCCCGAAGCTCTCGGACGGCGCGCGAAATATGAGTCAGCACCCCCGTCGGTGAGTGCTGGATCAACGTGACGGAGGATCTTGAGCTGATCGCGTTCCCGCCGCGGAACGCCGCAGGTCTCGGCCGGAGATCGGCGTGAGAACGCTCTCGGTACGCAGCAAGTCCACCTCAATCTGAGGGATACGCAGTACCGAAAGGCCGTTGGCCCTGGCGAGCGCGGCGGCTAGCGGCGAGGTCTACGTACCGGTCTACCGCGACATGGTCGAGATCGGCTGAGTCGGTGACGGCAGGGCTGGGGCCCTCCAAGTAGCCCTATGCCTGAGTGGAGGCGAGGACTGGCTCGGGCGATGGTTCCTCCCATCGATCTGGCTTATCGCCGTCCCACCGGTGTCGATGCAAAGCACGGCGAGAGCCGGCGCCATTTCTGGACCGGCTCTACGCGTTGTATTTAGTTGTCGGTGTGTCCCGTGACGACTTACCTAGGGCAAGCGTTCGGAGTAGACCCCAGCTGTGAACATAATTACTGCAGTAACTGCTACAATTATTCCTCCTAGCTGGAAGGCTACTCCGAAGATCGTCACCAAGAACATCGTTAAACCGTTCAAGGTTGACCTCCTTCGGCTGTGTATTGCTTCTACCTATTTACCCTACGTTTGGAACAAAAAATGAGGTGCAGGCGCACCTCTCGCCAACCGTAGTATTTCTGTATGACATTATATCACATTTCCACCTTAGTACCAGAATTTCTCGTTACTTCTTGGTGTTCACTTCGACGCCTACAGGTGGGATCACCAACCTTTCGACGGACGTGGCTATCGAGCTGGGCTATAAGTGCACCTTGAAAACCCAAATAAGGGGGCCCCGATCCGTTAAGCTCTGACTAGCGTCGCGGATCAGGAGATGCGGAAGTGCTGGGTCGACATAGCCTGGGAGACGGGACGTGTGGTGCGCTGACAACGACGACCATCTGACCTACTTCAGCGGTGAGCGTCTCCTCAGCCTCTCCGAATAGCTCCGATACGTCAGGGTGAGCCAGCAGCCAAGTCGTCGACAATTCGGGAGAGCACGTCTATCGACGCGGCCAACTCGTCCTCCTCATATGCAGCATTGAACTCGTTTTCCGGGTGATGAATCGAGTTTCGGATGTACGTTGACACGGTCACGTCGTAAGCAGCCTGAGGCTTGCCGGCATTGCTACGGATCCAAGACTTTGACTTTGGAGTGCCTCTCGCTTCGAGGAAGGCCTCCAGATCCTTCTCCTTGGAACTCCCCGTCGCCTCTTGGATGTAGCCGTAAAGCTCGTTATGTAACTCGACCGTCGGCAGGCCGTACGCTTGATAGCTGATCTCACCCCAGGTTGGGCCCCAAGGAATCCCGCCCCGACCGATGTCGTTTGCGTTCTGGATGGATATCCCTGCGGCCGTCTTCTCAAACGTGAAAACGCCTGGGCCAGTTGGCAGAGCGTCCTTGAACATGTAGGGCGAGTGCGTGGATAAGAAGACTTGGCTGTTTCGGGACTCATCCAGCAAGAGCGAGACCAGGCTCTGCTGAGCCTTGGGGTGGAGGTGCGCCTCGGGTTCGTCGATCAGATAAACAGTCTCGCCTTTGGATGCTGCCGAGACGCTGCGCAGCATGAGGAGCGCGACGATTACCTCGACCCCCGAGCCGAGGTCCTTGACGAGGACTTGCTCGAGATGACCTTCGTCACGCAGCGCGAGTCGCGCATCGCTGAACGGATGGAGGTAGTTGATGAGATCAACGCGAAGCGACTCGTAGAGCGGATCATCCAGGAATTCCGCCAGTGCGCTCGCGGTTTTCTCGCCAACGCCTCCTTGGGCGACGTCCTTCGCGAGTGCAAAATAATCGCCGGCTAATCCTGCCTCAAGGGCCGCTCGGACCTTCGGGTCCTTGTTCACGGCTTTTACGAAGCGCCAGTTCAGGTCGTCACAAATCCGTTCAAACGTGGTCCTGTAGGTACCGTGGGTGAGGTGGCGGCTCCGGTTCTTGTCGAAGTAAAAGATGTTGAGTCCATCTCCAACCACGCTGGCGCGATCACAGCTCCGATGGAACGCTTCGATCCCTTTCCCAGAATCCGACCCGTTCTGCCGCTTGTAGTTCGCAGTCGTCGGCAGGTAGCTCTGGCCCACCGTGTAAGGGCTCGACAACAGCTTCCCTGAAGACTTCTGCTTCCGGGAGTTGATTTTCGTGGAGATGCCCTTGGCCTCGAAGTAGCAGGGGTCGTATGGCTTGGGCATCAAGCACCGGAATGGCGCCGACGACGTATAGGTGATCTCGATTGGTTCGGCGACGTCCTGAAAGTCGTGGATAGACGCACGGTTCTCGATTGAGAACCGTGACTCGGTCAAATAGTTGATTGCCTCCAGGAGCGACGTCTTTCCGGTCCCGTTCTCGCCTACCAGAACGTTCAAGCCGGATCCGGGCGACCCATTCGGGACGTTGAAGTCTTCAACTGCCGTGTTGTCGAAGCACTTGTAGTTCTTGATTTTGATGGCAGATACGAACATGCCATCAGCGTACGTCCGCACCAGCGGAGAGGCAAGGGCTCATCGTGTAATTGGCATCGGGATCCTAGCCTAGGTACCTGCCGGAGTCCGGTAGGAAGGACTTGCCAAAGAGGCCGTGAGTGTCCCGGACACTAATCCTTTCGTTGTGACCCTGGTCACAAGCGTGCGGTGCGCCTAACGGTCGGTCCCGTCGGAGGGGTCGACCTGAGATTACGAATGACCTGCTTTGGATCCCCGGTCGTCGTCTAGACAGACAGTTTCGGGGTTGTCCCAGAACGTTCCGACGGTCAGGCCAGGGCGAGAAGTTTTTGATGGCAGCGCTTCTCCTGTCGGAGGTACTGCCAGGACTGGGGCGGTCTGAAGGCCAGTCGACTTGGAGAGAGCCGGGTGGGCTGCTCGATCTCGATCGCATGGGCGACGGCGCATCCGGCGAAGTAGGCATCGAACTCGGCCTTGGTGACCCCAGAGCGTTGACCTACCCGTTGCCAAAGCTCCGAAGGGGACGCGGAGATGACGGAGCCGACGGCGAAGTGACCAGCAACCTTCTGCTCGGGAGCGGAGGCGTAGATCATCACCGTCGTCCCCTCCCCGAAGCCTGGCTTCCGCCGGCGAAGCTCAACCGTCTTCTTTCCGGAGAGGATCGCATCGGCAAAGCGGGGTCGGATCGACATGAGCACCTGTTCAGCCATGGGCGCCCTTTCGCCGGATGGCCTCGAAATCCTCGAATGTGATCGGTGTCAGGCCTTGCGGCCCGCTCAGGTCGCGGCCGAGGGCTTCGAGCATCTCCGGGCGTGTCACCGATCTGTGGAACGGCTCGTACTGGGCGAAGCGGAGGGCCATAGTCGCACCGTCGTGAGGTCCGCCATGTCGGACATGCGCGCGTATGTCCGGCGGCTCGTAGATACCGAGGTCGCCGAAGCGCACGAAGAGATCCTCCGGTGGCGCGATCACGCTCTCGACGATTCTCGCTTGCCCCACGATCGATCGCATCGGGTCCGTGACATAAAACAGGATGGGTGCTCCGGGGACCGCGGTGGCGTAGGCGGTGGGGTAGCAGTAGTAGGCGTTGTCGGGTCGCAGAAGTAGGCGTTGACGCAACGGGTCTCCACCGAGGCTCAGCTGCTCGCCTTGGAACTCGATGAGCGACGCCGCCCACCGCTCCTCTATAGGAATGAGCAGAGCTCGACGCTCTGGAACCGCCAAGACGACCGGGAAGAACATGCGCTCTACCTCGAGGAGCGACCAACTCCGGACCACCTCGCCGTCTGACGCCAGGTGCTCCATCCGCAGGTCGGCTCCCGATCCGGTCCATTGCAGCGACCCGCCGGTGTGGATGGCGAGAGCGGTGGGAGCGACCTCCTCTGGGGCCAGCAGGACCTGGCTTGCGATCTCCTCGGCGAACCCGTCGAGATCATCCGGCGCGATGCCACCGTAGGCGAAGTGCTTTGCGAGGACGAGCTCAGCACGATCGTCCGAATACCGCCTAGCCGATACGCCCTCTACGACGAAGCCGAACTCGCCGAAGAATGGGACAAGGTCAGCTCTATGGCTCGACACGGTGACATAGACCTTTGCGGCCTCCAGCTCGGCCCAGCTTCGCATCTCGGACCAGAGCAGGTGTCCGCCGAGGCCAGACCGACGGTACTCGGGTGCGACCATGAAAGCCGCGAGCTTCCATACGCGGTCATCCTTTTCGCGCGAGACGGCAACCGCGCCGATGCAGCCATCGGACTCGGCGACGACGATCCGGGAGTCCGGAAGCACCTTGTTCAGCCAGCCTCCGAAGTCGGGGTAGTCGTCAGCAAGGGGGGCCAGGATCTCTCGGATCGCGGCC
This sequence comes from uncultured Conexibacter sp., assembly GCA_964641695.1. Classification (GTDB taxonomy): domain Bacteria; phylum Actinomycetota; class Thermoleophilia; order Solirubrobacterales; family 70-9; genus RHKX01. The sequence goes on along the minus strand of CAZXKG010000046.1, from coordinate 12,832 downwards.
TCGTCGCGGTCGGGATCGGCCGCTCGGACTGCCACGCCGATTCGAGCCGCAGGGACCGACCGCGATTTCTTGGTCAGTTCAAGAGCGTCGACGGGGGAGCAGACCCGGATACCGTGCTCCTCGACATCCGAGGCTTTCCGGATCAGCCCTCGGTCGCGCGTGACGAACACGTCTCGACCGATGATCTTGTGCGCTGCAAGCTGACGGCAGTCCCGAAAGTTGTGGTCGGCCGTCCGAGATCCCGGCGTCTGGTTTGGGAACAGCTCGCCGAGGAGTTGCTCAGCCAACGCATCTACAGCGCCAGCCTTCTCTGGCGGAACCTCAAGCCGCCCGAAGACCGAGAGCCGATCCTGCCTTCGCCGAACCTCATCCTCGTCTCCGTGTCTACCGACTTCATCATGTGCCTCCTCGGTGACGCCTGCACGAACGCCATGTCCGAAAGCGAGATGAAGCAACCGCAATAAGTCGCTATCCGGCTCCTCGTCGTCCAGGGTGAGGAAGTTGAGGGCGCAGGACGTGTCGAGCGTGACCGCCAGCATCGGACCAGATGGTGTCCGATTCCGTCCAGTCTGTGCGACAGCGATGTCGAGAGTGGATGCTGAGTCTCACTGGCGAAGGGAGCGCCTTCGGTGTGACGTGGACGACCGCGATGCTGATCTGAGTCTCGCTTGATCGGGCCGGCTGATGGGTTCGGGATCCGGGACTGATGGCTTCGGCTGGCGTCGTAGCCCCTGGGGAGTTGGTGCATCGCCTGGCCGCAACCGGGAGTAGCCGCGAGCGTGGCAGCGGTCGCCTCGGCTTCAAGGCCGCAGAAGCGGCCTCGCTGATGCGCCCTCGGCTTCGCCTCGGGTTCCGCCGCGGCTAGATCCGCCGCCTGATCGCTCGTCGACTCCCGACAGCGACCCAAGGAGGGCGTGATGAGCACCATCAAGACCACCCCAGAGGCAAGGCCGTCGAGCTTGGCCGCTACTCGATCTCCGCAGGCGAGCGGCTTCTCGTCGGCCGGCGGATCGAAGGCGAGGTCCGCGTCTACGACCTCGCGATCGGCGAAGGACGTGCCTACCTGGTCGAGCGTGGCTTCGAGTCGAAGGCCGAGCTGGCGATGCTGGTTCGCGACTACCGCCGACAGGCGGAGCAGCTCGACGCCTGCCCGATGAGCCGCGAGGCGATAGCCGAGATGTCCGCGAGGGCAGAGGTTGCCCTATGAGCCGGGTGACGAAGCTCTCGCCAGAAGAGCGCGAGGCTCGCCGCGCGCGTGACCGCAAGCGCCTCGAAGAGGCAACCCGCGAGCTTCTGAGCTCAGGGGGCTGGCAACGCTGGATCGCTCTCCGTCGTCAGAACGGCCTCAGCCGCTACAGCGCGTGCAATCAGTTCCTGCTCGTCGCCGAGGCCTATGCGCGAGAGATCGAGCTCACCTACGTGGCCGGCTACCGCCACTGGCAGAAGCTCGGCTACCAGGTCAGGAAGGGGGAGAAGGCCCTACACGTCCTCGCCCCGATCCGCCGCAAGGTCCGTGAGGAGGAGAGCGGCGAGGAGGAGAGGCGAGTCGTCGGCTTCAGCAGCGCTGCGGTCTTCGACCGCTCGCAGGTCGATCCAGGACCCGACGCCGTTCCACTCGACCCACCGACATCGGAGCCGCTCACCGGCTCAACCCACGCCCACCTGCTCGATCGACTCGAAGCCTTCGCATCCGAGATCGGCGGCCGCGTCTCCTACGAGGAGGCGATGCCCGGCGAAGCCAAAGGCTTCTACCGCCGCTCCGACAAGCTGATCGCGATCGGGCCAGATGAGCCCAACGCCCAGGTCCGAACCCTCCTGCACGAACTCGCACACGCGCTCGTCGCCCGCGAGGATGTGTCCCTCAGCTACGCCGAGGAGGAATGCGTGGTCGAGTGCGCCGGTCACGTAGCCGCCTCAAGCGCCGGCCTCGACACCTCATCCGAAGCGATCTCCTACTGCGCCAGTTGGGGTGAGAAGGACGACCTCGAAGCAGTCACCCAAGCGGCCGAGCTGATCGACCGACTCGCCAAGCGCCTGGAGGACGCGATCGAGCCCGAGGACGAGAAGGCCAACACCGAATGAGCGGCTAGGCGCCCCCCGCACAGGCCGTCGTCGCCCAGGGTGGCACGCCTGCGGCGTGCGGAGGGGCGCCAACGGCCTGCGCGAAGGGCGCGGGCCCAGGCCTAAGAGCGAACGCGCTCCGGGATGCGGCCTTCCGCAAGGAACACCGTGGCCCGGAGCGCCACCGCTCGAAGGAGGTAGCGGTCATGACCGCAACACAGAAGGCACCCGAGCTGGCGACGATCCCCGTAGAGGCGATCGACGTCGAGCAGGGCCACAACCCCCGCACATCGATCGACGAGGCACAGCTCAAGGAGCTGGTCCGCTCGATCAGAGAGTACGGCATCGTCCAGGCGATCACCGTGCGGACCGGCGAGGACGGACGTTACGTCGTCGTCGCCGGACACCGGCGCCTCGCCGCGGCCAAGCAGGTCGGCCTCGACACGGTTCCCGCGCTGATCCGCGCCGACAACGGCAACCTCGCCGCGGCGCTGGTCGAGAACCTGATCCGTGCGGACCTCGACCTGATCGAGGAAGCGCAGGCGCTCTCCCGACTCGCCAAGGCCGAGAACCTCAAGCGCAAGGAGCTGGCCGAGCGGATCGGCAAGTCCGTCGGCTACGTCGGCGAGCGGCTGCGCCTGCTCGACCTCCCCGAGCGTTGTCAGGCGCACTTCGCCACTGGCGATCTCACCCTGGCATCGCAGAAGCCGCTGCGCCAGATCGCCAAGCGCGCGCCGGAGGTCGCCGCGACGCTCGCCGACTACGCCGTCGAGTAGGGACGCGCCGACGAGATCGTTGACGATCTCGCGTCGCTGACGTACGGACTGGCGGGCGCGATCATCGACGGCGAGGTCACCGACCCGCCGACCCTGATCGACCTGCGAGGCGGTGGGCTCTCAAGCCAGCTCCTCGCCGACGAGAAGGAACGCAACGAGGTCGAGGAGGACTCGGTATCGGTCGCGGTCACCGAGGAGTCGCTCGATGCGGCCAACGCCGCCGGCGTCCTGCTCACGATCGCCTCAGACGACGAGTGGCAGCGCGACTGCCACTTCCTCGTCGACCGCGAGTTCGCGGCCGACGTCGTCCGGCGCGAGGTCGAGGCCACCGAGCGCAGCGCAGACGAGCTCAGTGCCGAGGTGGCTCGCAGGGTTGAGGAGAGCGGCGAGAAGCCGCCTACGGATCCGAGCGACATCGACGCCCTCACCGAGGAGCGCCGACGCGAGCGCGAGGAGCGCCGCAAGGAGGCAGAGCGGGCCGCCCGCCACAACGACAAGGTCGGCCGAGCGCTGCTCAAGCGCCGCGGTGCCGACTCACGCAAGCGACACTCGCTCACCAGGGCGAAGGCCGTGGCGCGTGTCGTCCTCGAAGCCAAGCCGAACCTCGCCGGCCGCGGGCTGCGCTACGTGCTGCCGCAGCTGCGCGAGGTCGAAGAGCGGAAGCTCAAGTCGGGCGAGGTGCGCCACAAGGTCGTGCTCTCAGAGCCGGAGCGCTGCCGGGAGTACCTGGCGAGCCGCATCGAGGAGGCGAAGAGCCCGCAGGAGGTGCTGGAGGTCTTGGCCGACGCGCTGATCGCGGCTGAGTACGCCGACGAGCGCGAGTTCGCCCGCTCGCACCGCGTGGAGTTCTGGAACGCGACGGTGCGCGATGCGGTCGCCTCCGAGCTGGCTGCCGACGTCAAGGAGGTGAAGATCAGGCGCCCGAGTGGGGCGTAGCGGTCTGGCACCGGGGTCCGTCGGGTGATCGGCTTGGCGGTCCCCGCTCGCTCCCGCCCGGTGCGAGCACCGCCTCCGCCCACGATGGCACGGGCTAGACCCGTGCGTTGGGGCTCCGACGGCGCTCGCACCGGGCGGGAGCCCAGAGCCGAAGGAGGCCTCGATGGCCACAGACGACAAGCCACCGACAGCGCGGCAGCTCCGCTATCTGCGCGAGCTCGCGGTCGAGCGCGGGGAGACGTACGCGGTGCCGAAGACCAGCGCGCAGGCGAGCCGGGAGATCGAGCGTCTGCTGTCGCGACCACGGTCGAGTCGTGCGGCGATGCAGGCCGATCGCCGCGCCGTCTCGCGCGATCTTCAGGAGCGTCAAGGCGGAGCGGACTACCGTCGTGACGAAGTACAGGGATACGGCTCTAGCGCCGCGTGGAGGTATCGCTCGTGAGCGACCCCAAGTGGATCGACTCGGGCTAGCGCATCGCCCCCGATAACTTCTGTAGCAAGTTGTTGGGTTGCCCAGAACGGAGTGTTCATGAGCGATGACTCTCCATGGCTCCGAGGCGGTCCGGATCTCGTGATCTGTCCCTCCTCCACTGGGGCTCGAAGATCCTCGACAATGCCTAAACGGCTGACGAAGCTCTCCTGTCCCTGTGAGCCGGCGGCACTATAGACGGCAGCGTTCATGGCGTGCAACCCCCAACCGCCGGATAGGAAGCCAATCGGTCGTCTTGGGGTCCGTTTTCGAGTAACGGCCCGTACATCAATCTCTGCGTGGTGAACGTCGATCAATGAAGCGGTCCTATCCGCTCTGCGACGCCAGCCAGTGTCGGTCAAGTGGGCCCAAGCAGCGCGACCTATTCGTGTACGGAGCGTTTCACCGCATCTGGGAGGTGAGCAGCCTCGCACGGTGTCGAAAACCGTGCGGGAGCGGTAGGGAGTCACTAATACCTCTTATTCAAGCCGTTTCTGAGGGAGGTGTGAACTTGCTACAGAAGTTATGCACCTACACGAAACCGCTAGCTCATTTGAGATCAGGCTCCAAGCGCCTGATCCAACCTCGGTTTTCGCACCTACGACGCCCCTGACCAAGAGCACCTACATGACGACAACCCGCGTGGATCGGTCCAACGGGCCCCACGCCCCATCCAACGAAGAAGGAGAGACGAACCGATGATGGACCGTTTCCACAAGCGCTTCGGCATCCTCGGCATCATCGCCGCGGCTGCCCTGGTCTTCGCGATGGCAGGACCGGCATCCGCCGACGCCAACGCCAAGAAGACCGCCAAGCAGGTCAAGAAGCTCAACAAGCAGGTCAAGCAGCTCAACAAGGCCGTCAAGCAGTCGACCAAGCTCGCCAACGACGCGATCGCTCTCGCCGAGCAGGCGATCGAGCAGGGCGGTCAGCAGGGGCCGGCTGGTCCCCAGGGGCCGGCGGGGCCGAAGGGCGAGGCTGGTGAGCAGGGACCGCAGGGCGAGCAAGGGACCGCAGGGCCAGCCGGTGCTGCTGGTCCGGCAGGCCCGCAGGGGCCGGCTGGCGACTCCTGGACCGTTGACGAGACGCTACCCAGTGGAGCCACGCTGACCGGGGTATGGGCAGCCGGAAACGGTTTGGGCCCCACCCACAGTGTGGCGGCAATCTCGTTCACCGTTCCGCTCGCAGAACCGCTCGACGAGGAGCATGTGATCCTGGTGACAGGTGCTGTACCGGCGCAGTGCGAGAACTCGGATCACTCGGGTCCCGCCGGTGTTGGCAATCCGGAAGCGGGTCCTGGGTACCTTTGTATCTACCCCGGTCCGGGCGCAGCGCTGCAGCAAGCGTACAACCCCACTGATCTGAGCATGGGCGCTAGCCAGTACGGAACGTTGCTCTGGTTTGCGGACCCTGACATGCAGATCGTCGCCGGCGGCACGTTCGCGGTGACCGGCCCGTAACTCGGAACGGATACGGGCCGCTCCTGCAAGCCTCGCTGCTGAGGCGGCCCATTCCAACCTTGGCCTTACCTGACATGTCTGCTCACCTTCCCGATATGAAGCCTCTCCGCCGTCTCCCATCGCTCTACTGGTTGATAGCCGCGCTAGCAGTGATCGCCTGTCTCGCCTCGTCACCTCCCGCCTTCGCCGGGCCTCCTATCCACAAGTCCCTTGGCGATCCGATCAACGGCTTCCCGCTCGACAAGGCCTGTGGAATTGCCGTCGACTCCGAAGGCAACCTCTACGTCTCCAGCGCCGGAAACGACAAGGTCGAGGTCTTCGATCCGGATGGAGACCATCTAGGTTCGATCTCCGACACCAACGAGCCCTGCGGCCTCGCCGTCGACTCCGAGGGCGAGCTCTACGTCTCCCGCAGCGCCACCGGCGAGGTGGTCAAGTACACACCGACCGCCTATCCGCTGACCGTTTCTCCGAGCTGGGGAGCGGCGGAGACAATCGACGACAGCGGTGATGCGAAGGGCATCTCGGTCGACGTCTCCGACGACATGCTCTACGTCGCGAGGGGAGACCGGATCCAGGTCTATGAGGAGGACGGCGACCCGGCGGGAACGATCGGCGAAGGGGAGTTGGTCGACGCAACTGGTGTCTCCGCCTACACCTCCCCCGATTTCCCCTTCTTCGGCGCCCCCACGCTGTATGTGGGTGTCGCCGATGCGGCGACCGATGAGTTGGAGATCTTCCTGGGTCGGAATCTCGGTGACCTCGCTCCGTATCGATCCTTGGATGGAAGCAGCACGCCCGACGGCTCGATGGACTTGGGAGCGGATTCCGCCCTCGGCGTCGATCCCGAGAACGGCCACATGTTCGTCTATGACGCGGAGAACGACGTGGTCAACGAGTTCGAGGCGACCGGCGTCTACTTCGCCCAGCTTCCGCATCCAGGTGACGACGCCGAGCCGACGGCAATCGCCGTCGACCGCTCCGGCGGAGCCTCTGACGGATGCCTCCTCGTTACCGCCGGCGACGACACAGGCGCCTCGATCGAGTCTTTCGCGCCCGTCGCCGCGGCATCGCGCAACCATCTGCCGACCCTCTCGAAGCAGATCGCCAGCGTCGAAGGTACGACCGTAGACGACCACGGCAACTACTACGCCGTCGCATCCGGCGTGATCCGCATCTTCGATCCCCAGGGCAGCCTGATCACAACGATCAACACCAGCCGAATCCCTAGCCAGCTCGCGGTCGACTCGATGGGAACGCTCTACGCGATCCGGCGTGCGCAGCCGAACGACGTGGTCCGCTACCTACCCGACAGCTTCCCGCCCACTCCTACTACCTCTTACAGCGCACCGATCCCGATCGCGGTTGGCGGATCCCAGCCCGAGTACTCGAACCTCAGCATGATGTCGATCGCGGTCAACCCGGTCAACGATCATCTGTTCCTCGGCCAGCTTGGAGCGCCGACGATCGAGTTCGATTCCGCGGTGAACGGGAACACTCCGGTCAACCTCAACTTCGCGCCCGCCTACCGTCAAACGAATGTAGCCGTCGGGCCGACGGGTGAGGTCTACTTCGGAGGACAAGCGCCTCAGACGGTTAGCGTCGTCAGTCCAGACGGAACGCGTCTGATCAGCAGATTTGAGACACTCACCTTCGTTGATGCGATAGCGGTGGACCGCGACAACGGTCACCTGATCACTAACGAGTCCGCCCACAGTGGGCAAGTGGTCGAGTATGAATCCTCGGGTTCTCTTGTCGGCGTGGCGGCGAGTGGCTTCCCACAGGTGACGACGACCCGTACGCAGATAGCCATCGACAACTCCGGCGGTCCCAACAACGGCAACCTCTACTTCGCCCATATCGACAACCTCCACGCCTACGGTCCCCTCTCCTACGGTGAGTCACCCTCCGTCGAGGCGATGGTGCCGACCGAGATCGGTGATGGTGGCGCAACCCTGAACGCCACCGTCGACCCGAATGGCTTCACCGTCAGCGAGTGCCGCTTCGACTACGTCACCGAGGCGCAGTATGACGCCGACGGCGGGAGCTTCGCGTCCGCCGCGGGCCAGCCATGCGCCGAGAGCCCAGCTGAGATCGGCATCGGCTCCGATCCCGTCGACGTCCACGCCGACCTCACCGGCCTCGACCTCGCGCAGCGCTACCGCTTCCGGATCGTCGCCGAGAACGACTTCGACATCGCCCGCGACGACGGCCTGTTCGGACCGCCGCTTCATGCCGAGCGCCCGCTCAAGGGCATCCACTACACCGAGGCGATCCTGCGGGCGAAGCTCGATCCCTCGGGCCTGCCCACCAGCTATCGCTTCGAGTACGGAAGCGAGGGGCCGTGCAGCTCGAATCCGTGTGAGTCGACGCCGGAGAAGCTGCTCGCGGCGAATGACGGCGAGACCGACGTCGAAGTGCCGATATTCGGCCTCCAAGAGGGCACCGACTACCACTTCCGACTCGTTGCCTCCAACGACGTCGCCGACCTGGAAGGCCCAGATCAGCAGTTCGGCACGTACTCGCGACCAAGTCAGGACTGCTCCAACGCCGAGTTCCGAGTAGGCCGCTCCTCCAAGTTGCCCGACTGTCGGGCCTATGAGTTGGTCACCCCGGGCGATACAGGAGGCGCGGCCCCCTACGCCGGGAACAGCCCATCTGCCGGTGAGACGACGAACCGCTGGCCGGTCGTCCCCTACGGCGAGAAGGCGGGAGAGCGGCTCACATTCCAGGCAGACACCACGATCCCCGGCTTCGACGGCAGCGGGATGAGCGACATGTACCGCGCGAACCGGACCGTGCAGGGGTGGGAGACCGAGCTGTTCAGCCCGAACCTGGCCGAGAACGGCTCAGGAATTACGCCGGCCATCTCAGCGGACCTCGAGTACGGGGTATTCGCGGGATCAGGGGAAGGGACACTCCCTCAAGGCCGTCTCCTGCGTACCCCCAGCGGGTTTGAACGCGTGGGCCGGGGCGTCAATGGAGAGGATCCGAACGCTACGGCTGCGCACCTCCCGGCCGGCGGCTCGCATGTCATCTTCCGCTCCGACCGCGCCTTGGAGCCCGAGTCACCCCCGCTCGGCACCCCCGCTCTCTACGACCGATCGGTGGACGGTGAGACCGAGGTCGTCTCGCTCCTCCCGAGCGATCAGACTCCTGTCGCCGAACTGGATGCGTTCTTCCTCGGTGCGAACGGCAACGGCACCGCCGTCGCGTTCAGCGTCGTGCCTCGCGTCGGCGGACCAATGGCCGGCGGACCTCGACGCCACTACGTTCGCCAAGACGGCGAGACGACCGAGGTCACCGATGGCCCGTTCAAGTTCGCAGGCCTGTCAGAGGACGGGCGCTTTCTCTTCTACACGACCGGCGTTGCGCAGGGCGGGTTCAACGGAGATCCCTCGGGGGAGCTGATCCGCTTCGACGTCGAGACTCAGACTGCCGAGCAGATCGCGCCCGACGGCTACTTCACGATCGTCTCCGCTGACGGCTCGACCGCCTACTTCACCTCCGAGCAGCAGCTCGATCCTCCGCATGGAGCCCCCGGCGAGCCCGGGCTCTACGTCTGGAAGCCCGGCTCGGGTGTTTCGTTCGTCGCGGAGTTGGACGAGGCGGACGTGCAGCGCTCGACTCCCGCCGCCAACCTCACCCACTGGACCGAGGCTGTCCAGGGCATCAACGGCATCAACTCGGCCGCAGCGCGGACGGCAGCCGACGGCTCCGTGCTGGTCTTCGAATCGCGAGCTGATCTTGGCGACGCGGTGGCTTCCGACGCGGCGCGTATCTACCGCTACGAATCCTCCAGCGGAGACATCGTCTGCGTGTCGTGTTCCTCAGACGATCGCGGCGGGCTTCGAGGCTCTGTACTCCTCTCCTACAACTTCGCGGGCTCGGTGACAAAGCAGAACATCTTCGTCCCGAACCTCACCGATGACGGCCAGACGGTTGTCTTCGAATCCGACGATCGTCTCGCCCTCGAGGATCAGAACGACGTCAAGGACGTCTACCGCTGGCAGGCGCAAGGCGAGGGAGATTGCACCCGTGCGTCTGGCTGCACGGCGCTGATCTCCGGTGGACAGGGGAACGTGCCTTCCTATCTCTACGGGATGACGCCCGACGCTCACGACATCTTCTTTGCCTCGGAGGAGGTCCTCCACCCCGACGATCCCGAGGGGCTGAGAAGCATCTACGACGCCCGGGTCGGGGGTGGCTTCCCTTCCGAACCCGATTCGCCGAAGTGCGTGGAGGATTCCTGCCAGGACGAGGCCACCTCTCCTCCGGGAAGCGAGACTCCCGGCTCGAGCACGACCGGTCCCTCGGGCAACGTCACACCTCAGCCTCCGGCTCGCAAGCCGAGGGATTGCGCGAAGTTCAGCAAGCAGGCGAAGAAGAAGCAGCAGAAGGCCAAGCGGGCCAAGTCCACCAAGCAGGCCAGGAAGCTCCGCAGGCAGGCGAAGAAGCTGAAGAGGAAGGCCAAGCGCTGCAAGGCCTCGCAGGCGAGGAGCGGGCGATGAGGACCGTAGCGACGAAGCCCATCGAGACCCGTAGGGAGGCCAAGATGTCCACGCACGCCTTACGGCTGATCCGGATCTTCGCGACCACGTTCGCCGTCGTGATCCTCGGTCAGCTCGGTACCGGCCAGGCCCTGGCGGCCCCAGAGGACTTCGCGATCGAATCGGTCGATGCCGAGGTCTCGACTAAGCAGGCTGGAGCGCATTCGGACTTCTTCACGAGCTTCAAGCTCGCGACGGACCCCGACAGCGCGCCGAACGGCTTCGGCCTCAAGGCGCCCTATGCGATCACGCGCGACATCGAGGTAGTGCTTCCGCCGGGGCTCTCCGGTAATCCCGAGGCGCTGCCGATCAAGTGCACCTCGGCGCAGCTGTTGAGCTCCCTCAGCCTCGATCCTGGCGTCGGCTGCCCCAATGCCTCGCAGATCGGCGTCTCGCGCATCGTCGGCTATGGCCTCATGATGGTCTTCGTCGAGCCGGTCTACCTGATGGAGCCGGTTGGCAAGGACGTCGTCGCGCGTTTTGGCCTGTTCGCCGGGATATATCCCACCTTCATCAACGTCAAGCTTCGACCCGAGCTCGGTAACCGCCTGACCGCGACGATCGTCAACGCCACCACCGAAGGCAAGTTGGTCCAAGCCGACACGACGATCTGGGGTGTCCCGGCTGATCCCGTGCATGACACGCAGCGGCACACGATTGCTGAGGCCTTCCAGGGCGTCGTAGGTTCCGTCCCGCGACCTCCGGGGGGCGGCGCTCCAGAGGCGTTCATGAGCAACCCGACCAGCTGCGGGAGCGGTAAGGAGGTCGGGTTCAACATCCGCCCGTGGGAGGTTCCGGATCTGATCGCGAGTGCGTCTGGTCAGCTCTCTCCCTTCACGGGCTGCGACCTCCTCTCGTTCAGTCCGACGATGGACTTCGTCCCGACCACGACTCGGGCCGACTCCTCCACGGGGATGGACGTGACGTTGAAGCTCCCGCAGGAGCAGATCACCAACCCGGAGGGGAAGGTTCATGCTCATCTGAAGAAGGCCGAGGTGGTGCTGCCGAGGGGCATGAGCCTCAACCCGTCCGCAGCTGACGGCCTCAACTCCTGCTCGCCCGGGCAGATCGGCCTGATCTCGACCGAGCCGATTAGTTTCAACTCAGATCCGGTGAGCTGCCCCAATGCCTCGAAGGTAGGCACGGCTGAACTGAAGACGCCGCTGCTCCCGGACCCCGTCTCCGGCGATCTCTACGTAGCCGAGCAAGGCGACAACCCCTTCAACTCCCTCCTGGCCGGCTACATGGTCCTAGAAGGCCAAGGCCTACGCATAAAGCTCGCCGGCAACTTCGACCGAGACCCCTCCACCGGCCAGCTCACCGCGATCTTCGACAACAACCCAGAGCAGCCGTTCTCAGAGCTCAAGCTCCACTTCAAGGGCGGCAGCAGAGGAGTGCTCGCAACCCCACCCACCTGCGGCACCTACGAGATCACCTCGAAGCTCTCGCCCTGGTCGGCATCGGATCCGAACAACCCGAGCCCGGCGGAGATCGTCACCCAGAAGAGCAGCTTCAAGATCGACCGGGCAGCGGACGGCGGCCCCTGCACCGCAGGCAACCCCAACCAACCGGGCAACCCCGCCGATCTGAGCAACCGCCCCTTCAACCCGAAGATGGCCGCCGGCACGATCTCCAACCGAGCATCGTCTTACACCCCGTTCACGTTCAACCTGGCAAGACCAGACGGCGATCAGGAGCTGAGCTCGCTCCAGATCCAGATGCCCGAGGGCGTCACCGCCAAGCTCGCCGGCGTCAGCCAGTGCTCCGATGCGGTTCTAGCCTTGATCAGCCAAACCGAAGGCACAGGAGCTGCCGAGAACCAGAACCCCTCTTGCCCTGCCAGCGCCCAGGTAGGCAAGGTCACAGTCGGAGCAGGAGCAGGCCCAACGCCGGTCTACGTGAGTACCGGCAAGGCCTACCTAGCCGGCCCCTACAAGGGAGCCCCCTTGAGCCTCGCGGTCGTGGTCCCCGCGATCTCAGGCCCCTTCGACCTCGGAACGACGGTAGTCCGCAACAAGCTCAACGTCGACCCAAGGACCGCCCAGGTCTCGGTCGAGAGTGACGCCTTCCCCCAGATCCTCCACGGCATCCCCCTGCGGATCAAGGACGTCAGGGTCTCAGTCAACCGAGCCGACTTCATCAAGGCCCCGACCAACTGCGACCCGATGACGGTAGAAGCCGAGATCCAGGCAAGCCACGGAGCGAGCGCCTCGCTCACCAACCCCTACCAGGTCGGTGACTGCGCAGCGCTGGCCTTCAACCCGACGCTGAAGCTCGACTTCGGCAAAGGAAAGAGGAGCACCAAGCGCAACGCCCACCCACCGCTCAACGCCACCCTCGACTTCAACGATGGCGATGCCAACATCAAGCGGGTTGAGGTAGCCCTGCCACGGGGCATCCTGCTCGACCAGGAGCGGATCGGCCGGATCTGCTCCCGAGCCCACTACGCCGCTGGCACCTGCCCAGAGTCCTCACGGCTCGGCTACGCCAAGGCCGAGACGCCGTTGCTCGATGAACCGCTCGAGGGCCCCGTCTACCTGAAGGCGTCCGACAACCCATTGCCCGACCTGGCAGCGGACC
>CAZXKG010000045.1:0-20452 GCA_964641695.1 uncultured Conexibacter sp. | reverse complement strand
CGAGGAGGTGCCGTGATCTTGGCGCCGCCGCGTGTGGGCAGTGCACCGGAGTCCCCGGACGGAGGCGTAGGTGGTCCTGCGTAAGCCGACATCCACTCCGGGCCGACGGAGGACACTCCGGCAGTTATCTCGATCCGGCATCCCCCGCAGGGCGTAGCCCGAGGAGGTGCCGTGATCTTGGCGCCGCCGCGTGTGGGCAGTGCACCGGAGTCCCGGACGGGGCCGAAGGCCCCGGAGGACACTCCGGCAGTTATCTCTCAGACCGCCGCGCCGATCTCGGCCCGGTTGATCACCCTCACGAAGGCGTCCACCACGGCGCCGTCGAACTGGATGCCGGCGTAGCGGCCCATCTCCTCGATCGCCTCGTCCCTCGTCTTCGCGGGACGGTAGGGGCGTTCGCTGGTCATCGAGTCGTAGGCCTCCGCGACCGCGAGGATGCGGGACTCGAGCGGGATCTCGTCCCCCTTCAGGCCGCGGGGATACCCATGACCGTCGGGCTGCTCGTGGCGGGCGAGGATCCACTCACGGATGTCGGTGAGCTCGCGGGCGGCGAGGATGCGCGCCGCCATCTCGGGATGCCTCCGCACCTGGTCCCACTCCGAGGGGGACAGCGGGCCCGGCTTGTCGAGGATCGCGTCGGCGATGCCGACCTTGCCGATGTCGTGCAGCATCCCGGCGAGGCGCAGACGATGGAGCCGCTGCTCGGGCAGCCCCAGGTCGCGGCCGATCATCTCGGCGTAGCGGGCGACGGCCATCGAGTGGTCGACGTTGCGGGAGTCGCGCAGGTCGAGCACCTCGGCGAGGCTGAGCACCGTGTTGAGCTGGGCACGCCCCTCCTTGGGCGAGGAGGCGGCCCCGCCCTCCATCGCCCCCTCGAGATCCTGGCTGTAGACGACGGCACGATCGCTGCCCAGCGCCAACGCCGCGCTGGCGCCCGCGGTCGCTGCCTGCAGCAGCTCCTCCGCGTTGGCTGCGTGCTTGGGGAAGACGGCGACGCCGACGCTGGCGCTCAGGTTGTAGTCGCGCTCGCGATAGGCGCGCCGCAGCCGGATCAGGATCTGCTCGGCGAGCAGGAAGCCGGTGTGCTCGTCGGTCTGCGGCAGGACGACGACGAACTCGTCGGCGGCGATCCTGCCGACGGTGTCGATGCGCCGGGTCGACTCGTTCAGCAGGTGGGCCATCTCGCGCAGCACCTCGTCCCCCGTCTCATATCCGCGCTGCTTGTTGAGCTGGCGCAGGCCGACGAGCTGGACGGCGAGCAAGCCGACCCGCTGGCCGTCGTGGCGAGCGCGCTCGATCTCGTTCATCAGCGTCTCGTTGACGCCGTGGCTGTTGATGAAGCCGGTGAGCAGGTCGGTCCGCGCGGCACCCGAGAGCGAGGTCCACAGCCGGTTCACCCGGGTGCGCAGCCCATGCATCATCAGTCCGGCGATGCCGAGGCTGCCGACGGTGACGACGAACTGGTAGGTCAGCGTCCCGGTGCTGAAGTCGGAGGTCTCGGTGTCCCCGGACTGCGACATGAAGAGGATCGCGGCCCCGTAGCAGACACCGAGGAAGAGGATGTTGAGCGCGGCGTCGAGTCGCGGCAGGAAGTAGAAGGCGTAGAAGCACGGCCACAGGTAGAAGAGGTTGTAGGCCGTGGTCGGGTCGTGGGTGAAGATGACGCCGGCGGTGACCTGGAGGATGCCCGCCGGGGGCCCGACTCGGACCGCCCACATCGGCAACCGGTCGGCCATCAGCAGGTAGACGAAGGCGAAGATGATCGACGTCGACTGGGTGATCAGCAGCGCCGTGACGTCGAAGGACGCCGGATGCGGCAGCAGCACGCCGAACATGCCGAGCGCGCCGCCCGCCAGCGTCACATAGCCGCCCGCCCGTGCGAGCGGCGCGACCTGGCGTCGATCGGATCCCCGCGTGTAGCCGGGATCGAGCGTCGCTGTCGCCGCGCCATCGACGACCTTCGCCCCTTCGAAAACTGCCAAACCCATCTGCTTTGAATGTCCTTCCGAACCCCACCCCCGACAGGACCCACGACAAGACCGATATACGAGGCGTCTATCGGCGCACCTGCCGAAAAGCGTTAACCCGCACCCCCTCGTGCAGATTTGGATGGCGTCGCCCAGAAACCGCTTATAGATGCGGTTTCCGGAAAGTCAGGGCTTGACCGGCGAGGGCTCCGTGCTACGCACCCGCGAGCGCCGTGGTCCAACCAGCGTCGCGGTCGCCCCATAACCGGGCGCCAACGTCATGTTGTTGCGAACGATCGGCTCCGGATCGGGGTTGGCCTCGAGCACCGCTCGATCGAGCACGGTCGAGATCACGGTCTTGATCGTCATCTGCGCCAGGTGCGAGCCGACGCAATGCCTGGATCCGGCGCCGAACGGCACCCAGACCCGGGAGCTCGGCTTCGGATCCTCGAGGAAACGCTCGGGCCGGAACTTGTCCGGCTCCGGGAAGACCCGCGGATCCTGGTGGATCAGGTAGATGCAGGGCATCAGCGTCCAGCCGCGCGGGTAGGTGTACTCGCCGACCTCGCGATCCTCGGTCAGGCGGCGGGCCGTGATCGGCAGGATCGGCCGCTGGCGCAGCGTCTCCTTGACGACGGCGTCGAGGTAGGGATCGGCGTCCTCGCCGAGACCGGCAACGAGCCGGTCGTGGACCAACGGATGGCGGAGGATCCGCTCGAAGGCCCACGACAGCGCGTTCGCCGTCGT
The DNA here is from genome assembly GCA_964641695.1 of uncultured Conexibacter sp. Classification (GTDB taxonomy): domain Bacteria; phylum Actinomycetota; class Thermoleophilia; order Solirubrobacterales; family 70-9; genus RHKX01. Next base: position 17,738 of record CAZXKG010000045.1, on the reverse strand, counting down.
CTCGTGGCCGGCGATCAGCAGCGTGATCAGCTCGTCGCGAACCTCGCGATCGGTCATGTACGAAGGCTCGTGGGTCGGTGCCGCGGTCAGCATCGAGAGCACGTCGCTGCCGCGCTCGTGGTCGGCGAGGTGGCGGCGCAGGCCGATCTCGTCGAACAGCTCCTTCTCCAGCCTGCGGGTCACGTCCATGACCTTGCCGAAGGGGCTGCGGCCGCCCATCTCGTACTGGAACTGGGGCATCAGCGCGAGCGGGTTCTCGGCGATCTCCAGCATCTCCGGCACGAGACGGCGGATCGCGGCGTCGCGCTCGGGGCTGCAGACCCCGATCACGATCCGCACGATCGACTCGGTCGTGATCCGGCGCATCGGCGCCTGCAGCGCGAAGGGCTCGCCGGTGGGCCAGGTCGCGATCTCGCGAGCGGCGATCTCCTCCAGCAGACGGCGGTAGCCCGCGATGCTGCGCGGGTGGAAGGGCGGGGCGAGCAGGCGACGGTGGTGGCGATGCTCCTCGCCGTCCAGCAGGAAGAGCGACTTGTCGCCGAGCACCGGGCGGAAGAGGCCGTTGGTGGGGCCCATCTTGAAGACGGACTGATCCCCGGCGAGCACCTGCCACGCGGCCTCGGGCTCGCCGATCATCGCGCAGCGCTTGAGCGCGCCGAGCTTGACCCGGAACGTGGGCCCGTATCGGCCCCGGTTGCCCTCCATGAAGCTGACGGGATCGCGGAACCAACGGCGCATCTGAGCGAGCCCGGGCGCTCGCGGACCGGGTGGCAGATGAGGCTCCAGGGAGCCCGCCTGGGACTCCGGCGCCGACCTCGATTCATGGGTCGGCTCGACGGACGCGTTCGATTGTGATGAGGGGACGATGGAGTCGTCCCGAAGCGAGTGATGCCCTGCGGCGCTCACGGGGATCCCCTTCCGTGGGGTTCTGGTCGCTGAGCAGGGTAGCCGAGGAGGCGACCTCAAGCCAATACGAAAGAGATCTCCCAGGGAGATAACGCCGGAGTGTCCTCCGTCGGCCCGGAGTAGACATCGGCTGGCGCAGAATCCGCCTACGCCTCCGTCCGGTACTCCGGTTCACTGCCCACACGCGGCGGCGGGGAGGCGGACGGGCGTAGCCCGGAGTATTCCCCGGCGGTTGTTCCGACGTGAAGTAGGAAGTGTTACTGTCTACTTTCTACTCAGGGACCCAGACCAAGGAGCGACCGTGGCATCCACCGACAGCGTCGTCAAGCCGGATTACGGCTCCAAGCGCAAGCATCTGATCTTCACCGACGAGCACGACGATCTCCGGGAGTCGATGAAGTCGTGGGTACAGAAGGAGCTGACCCCGCACTCGGAGGAGTGGGAGCGCGACTACTGGCCCGACTCGGTGCTGCAGCGGATGGGGGAGCTCGGCTACATCGGCCTCTGCTTCCCCGAGGAGTACGGCGGGCAGGGCGGCGACTACTTCTACTCGCTGGTCCGCGCCGAGTGCCTCTCCTACGCGGAGAACGGCGGCCTCGGCATGGGCCTCGCCGTGCACACCGACATGGTCCTGCCCCCGATCGAGATGCTCGGCACCGAGGAGCAGAAGCAGCGCTACCTCGTCCCCGGGATCAAGGGCGAGAAGATCGCCAGCCTGGGGATCACCGAGCCGGGCGCCGGCTCCGACGTCGCCGGGATCCGGACCACCGCCCGGCGCGAGGGCGACGAGTACGTGATCAACGGCTCGAAGATCTTCATCACCAACGGGGCGCGGGCGGACTTCATCCTGCTGGTCACCAAGACCGACCCCGACGCGCGCCACGACGGGATCACGCTCTTCCTCGTCGACCTCAAGGACTCCGACGGCAACTACGTCCCCGGGTTCTCGGTCTCGCGCACGCTCGAGAAGCTCGGCATGCACTCCTCCGACACGGCGGAGATGGCCTTCGAGGACGTGCGGGTTCCGGCCGAGAACGTCCTCGGTGAGCTCGGCAAGGGCTTCTACCACATCTCCTGGGAGCTGCAGAGCGAGCGGCTGGTCGCCGCGGCCGGATCGGTCGCGGGCGCCGAGCGGATGTTCGAGAGGACCCTCGAGTACGCCCAGGAGCGCGAGGCGTTCGGGCGGCCGATCGGCAAGTTCCAGGCGATCCGCCACAAGTTCGCCGAGATGTCGACGAAGATCGAGGCGGCCAAGCAGCTCACCTACACGACCGCCTGGCGCTACAACAACGGCGAGTACCCGGTCCGCGAGATCACCCAGGCGAAGCTCTACAGCTCGCGGGTCGCCTGCGAGGTCGCCGACGAGTGCCTGCAGATCCACGGCGGCTACGGCTACATGAAGGAGTACGGGATCGAGCGCGGCTACCGCGACGTACGCCTGAACCGGATCGGCGCGGGCGCCGACGAGGTGATGCTGGAAGTAATCGGCCGCTCCTACGGCCTGTAGGAGGGGCTGGGGCGCGGCGCATACCGGCGTCCTCCGCGGCTCACGGCCCCAACGACCCGCGATTGGGCCGCTTCGCCTTGGCGTCCTTGGTCTGCTTGGCCCCAGACGCTCCTACTCAGACCTGCGGCGCGGCCCGGAAAGATCGCGACCCGCCGGGGGAGGGCGGGTCGCAACCGGGGATGGGTATGGATCGGACCATTAGCACCACACCCTTCCGGGAGGTGCTGGTCTGGGGAGAAGAGTGTTCCGTCTCTCTGCTGCGAGCATCGACGTTCAGTGCAGGTTGGACAATCGACCGATCGAATGAACGAAGGGTTGGCCCCCGGTCGTCCGATCGATACCGCCTTCTGGACGAACGTACGAGCGTCGGCGAAGCGCGCCGGGCGACGCCAGACCGCGTGCGAGAATGGCGCGATGAGCAGCCCGCAGCTCAGCATCCTGATCGCCGACGACCACCCCGTGTACCGCCAGGGGCTCGAACGGACGATCAACGAGCACGAGAAGCTCGAGCTCGTCGGGTCGACCGCCGACGGGCGCGAGGCGCTGGAGAAGATCATCGAGCTGGAACCCGACGTGGCCGTGGTCGACGTCCGCATGCCGGGGCTCGACGGCCTCAAGATCCTCAGCGCGGTACAGCGCGACGGGCTCCGGACCAGGGTGATGCTCCTGACCGGCTACGAGGACTCCGGCGCCGCCTACCAGGCACTCGCCGCGGGGGCCGCGGGGTACCTGTCGAAGGCCTCCGACCATCTCGAGCTCTGCAAGTCGATCCTGACCGCGGGCGACGGCGAGACCGTGATCGCCCCGCAGTTCTCCGCCGGGATCGCGAGCGAGATCCGCGCCCGGGAGACGACCGACCGGCCTGCCCTGACCAAACGCGAGGGCGAGGTCCTGGGGCTGCTCGCGGAGGGGCGAACCGCCAGCCGGATCGGGGAGGAGCTGCATCTGTCGGAGGCGACGATCAAGACCCACCTCCACAACCTCTACGAGAAGCTGGGCGTCTCCGATCGCGCGGCGGCAGTGGCGACGGCGATGCGATGGGGGCTGTTGGAGTGAATCCCCCGGAGGATCCCCGGGGAAACAACGGCGCCGGCGGCGAGGAGCAGCCCCTGCAGGTGATCGGTCAACTCGCCGGCGGGATCGCCCACGACTTCAACAACATCCTCGGCGTGATCATCAACTACGCCCGCTTCGCCGCGGGCTCGGTGCCTCCCGGCTCCCCCGCGCTGGAGGACATCGAGGAGATCCGGCGAGCGGCGGAGCGCGGGGTCGGCCTGGTCCGTCAGCTGATGATCCTCGCCCGTCGCGAGAGCGGGACGCGAGTGGTCTTCGACCTGAACGAGCTGATCACCGGGTTGGACGGGTTCATGCGATCGACCATAGGCGAGCACGTGATCGTCGATCGCCGGCTTGCCGCGGACCTGTGGCCGATCGCCGACGATCCCGCCCGGGTCGAGCAGATCCTGATCAACCTCGCCGTCAACGCGCGCGACGCGATGCCCTCCGGCGGCACCCTCGCGTTCGCGACCGAGAACGCTGAGCTGAGCGAGCGGGACACCTTCGCGTCCGAGGCGGCGGAGCCGGGACGCTACGTGCGGCTGGTCGTCCGCGACACCGGAGCCGGGATGGACAGCGAGGTCGCCTCACGGGCCTTCGAGCCGATGTTCACCACGAAGGCGGCCGGCCGCGGGACGGGGCTCGGCCTCGCGACCGTCTACTCGATCGTGACCGAGGCCGGCGGGCTGATCGACCTCAGCTCCGAGCCTGGGGTCGGTACCACGGTGGAGATCCACCTGCCGGCGAGCGCCGGCGCGGCCCCGCTTGCCACCCGGCCGACTCAGGCCGCGCCGGCCGGCCGCGGGGAAGCAGTGCTGATCGCCGAGGACGACGCCGCGGTGCGACGGGTCGCCGAGCGGATCCTCGAGGGCGCGGGCTACGCGGTGAGGAGCTGTGGCAGCGGCGCCGAGGCGCTCGAGCTGCTCGACGCCCCCGGCTCCAAGTTCGACCTGCTGCTCGCGGACGTCGTGATGCCGGGGATGCGGGGTGACGACCTGGCGCGTCGCGCGGTCGTCATGCGTCCCGGCCTGCACGTGCTGTTCATGTCCGGCTACAGCGACAACGCGCCGCCGAACGAGCTCGGACCGACCTCGGGACGGGTCTCGTTCATCGACAAGCCGTTCGACGCGGGGGCGATCCTCGAGCGCGTCCGCGCGCTGCTGAGCGCTTGACCCGAACCCGACCAGAGAGGGGATCATGACCACAGTCGTCAAGGACACGGGCGCACGGGCTCTGCCGCCGCCGTTCACCACCGAGCACCAGGAGCTGCGGGAGACGGTGCGGCGCTGGGTCGAGTCGGAGATCGTTCCCGGCCAGATGGAGTGGGAGGAGCAGCGGCTGTTCCCGCGCGAGCTCTTCGACCGCGCCGCCGAACTCGGCTTCCTCGGGCTCAAGTACCCGGAGTCGCTGGGGGGCCAGGGCGGCGACTACCTCCACGATGCGGTCTGGTGCGAGGAGATCGCCGCGGCGGGGATGTGCGGCGGGGTTGCGGCGGGCCTCGGTGCCCACACCGGGATCGCGACGCCGCCGGTGTGGAAGTTCGGGACGCCCGACCAGCACGAGCGCTTCCTGCGGCCGGCGATCGCGGGTCGGAAGGTGGCGGCGCTCGGGATCACCGAGCCCGGGGCGGGCTCCGACGTGGCGTCGATCCGGACGAGGGCGGAGCGGGTCGACGGCGGCTGGGTGGTCAACGGCGCGAAGACGTTCATCACGAACGGAGTGCGCGCCGACTTCCTCGTCTGCGCGGTGAAGACGACCGCCGAGGGCGGGCACGGCGGGATCTCCTTCCTGGTCCTCGAACGGGAGATGGAGGGCTACGAGGTCGCCCGTAAGCTGGAGAAGCTGGGATGGCACTCCTCCGACACGGCCGAGCTCGCGTTCAGCGACGTCTTCGTCCCCGAGGAGAACCTGCTCGGCGGCGAGAACGAGGGCTTCAAGCTGATCATGGCCAACTTCCAGTGGGAGCGGCTGCTGATGGCGCTCGGCGCGGTCGGCGGCATGGACTGGGCGCTGCGGAAGGCGATCGCCTACGCAGGGGGGCGCGAGGCGTTCGGCAGGCCGATCGGGAAGTTCCAGACGATCCGGCACAAGGTCGCCGAGATGAGCATCCAGGTCGAGGTCGGCCGGGCGATGACCTACAACGCGCTGCGGCTGTTCGCCTCCGGCCAGGACGCGCTGCGCGAGGTGACCCAGGCCAAGCTCTACACCCAGCGCGCCGCGGTCGAGGTCGCCGACGAGTGCCTGCAGATCCACGGCGGCTACGGCTACATGCGCGAGTACGAGATCGAGCGCGCCCTGCGCGACGCGAGGCTCGGTCCGATCGGCGGCGGCACCGACGAGATCATGAAGGAGATCCTCGGCAAGACGATGGGGCTGTAGGCACCCAAGTAGGTGGCGCCGAGCCACGGTCCCCGCCGCGGAAACGTCGCTCTCGGCACCAGCCGACGATCCAAAGCGACGTTACCCGTCGTGGCGACGGGTAACGTTGCCGTCGTGATCGCGGACGAACCGGGAGCGACGTTTTCGTGCGATCTGAATGCTTCGGAACGGCCAGACGCCTGATCGCCCGATGACCCCATCCCGCCTCGACGTTGAACGACTGAAGCCAGAGGACGTGCCGGCCGCGGCGCGGACGCTGGCGCGGGCGTTCTCGTGGCACGAGCCGTGGGGTCCGTGGGCGCTTCCGGGCGAGAGCGTTCGCGAGGAGCGGATCTACGAGATCTTCCACCGGGACCTGAGCGGGCGGTTCATCGACGAGGGCGAGTGCTGGACGATCGGCGGCGGGAAGTCAGTCGCGATCTGGTTCCCGCCGAAGTCACAGCAGACGTCTGATGCCCTCGAGCGCCGGCGCAGCGAGGAGGAGTTCGAATCCTTCGGCGCCAAAGCAGATGCCCTGCGCGGCGGGGACAAGATGATCTCATCGATGAAGCCGACGGCCGAGCACTGGTACCTGGACACGATCGCGACCGAGCCGGAGCTGCATGGGCAGGGCCTCGGCGGGCGTCTCCTCGATCACAACCTCGCGATCCGCGACGCCGCCGGGGACGCCTGCGCCCTCGACACTCACACCGACGAGAACGTGGCCTTCTACGAGCGCCGCGGCTTCGAGGTGATCGCCGAGGACCGCCTCCCCGGAGACGGCCCTCGGATAATCATGATGTTCCGGCCGCCGAGCGCGTAACCAAACGCAAACAGATTTGCGAATAGTGCAACCAAGCGCTATCCTGCTTGCGTATGGTTGCACGGAAGTTCTGGATCGACGCGGTCGAAAGGGCCTGGGACAGGCGGTCGATCGTCTGGCTGGCAGGCGTTCGGCGTTCGGGCAAGACGATCCTCTGCCAGAACCTCGAGGACGTCGAGTACTTCGACTGCGAGCTCCCGCGTGTGAGGCGGGAGGTCGATGACCCCGAAGCCTTCCTGGGCAGGGTCTCCGGGCAAAGGGTCGTCCTGGACGAGATCCATCGACTGGCGGATCCCTCCGAACTCCTGAAGATTGCTGCGGACCACTTCCCGGACACGCGGGTGCTGGCAACCGGCTCGTCCACGCTGGGCGCGACGGCGAAGTTCAGCGACACCCTGACCGGGCGACGGGAGACCATCTGGCTGACGCCGATGATCGCGACCGATCTAGTCGACTTCGGCGACGAGGATCTCCCCCATCGCCTGCTCCACGGCGGCCTCCCCCCGTTCTTCCTAGCCGACGAGATCCCCTCCCGCGAGATGCAGGACTGGGTCGACTCGTACTGGGCCAAGGACGTGCAGGAGTTGTTTCGACTCGAACGGCGTTGGTCGTTCCAGCGGTTCGTCGAGCTCCTCTTCCTCCAGAGCGGTGGGATGTTCGAGGCAACCCGGTTCGCCGCGCCCTGCGAGGTGAGCAGGCAGACGATCTCGAATTACCTGGCCGCGCTCGAAGCAACCTTCGTCGTCCATGTCGTCCGCCCGTTCAGCGCACGGCGATCCAACGAGATCGTCTCGGCGCCCAAGGTCTACGGCTTCGACACCGGCCTGATCAGCCACTTCCGCGGATGGGACTCGCTACGACCCGAAGACCGCGGTGATCTCTGGGAGCACTTCGTCCTCAACGAGATCCAGGGAGCCCTTCAGATGCGGACAGCCCGCTACTGGCGGGACAAGCGCGGCGCCGAGGTCGACTTCGTGCTCCCGAGGCGGGGAGAGCGGGGCCCGATCGCGATCGAGTGCAAGTGGAAGGCCGACTCCTTCGATCCGGGCGCGATCAAGAAGTTCCGGCACGCGTATCCGGACGGTCCGAACTACGTCGTGGCCCAGGACGTCGAGCGACCGTTCACCCGTCGACAGGACGAGTTGGAGATCAGCTACATGCCTCTGTCAGGCACGATCGAGGCACTCGCCGCGGAGCCGATCGTCTCATGACGAATCGATGACACCGTCGACGGGGCTACCCCGCCGACGAAGTCACGCAGTCCTACGAGTACATCCCCGTGAACTGGCCGCCGGTCACGTTGATCACCTGGCCGTGGATGTAGTTCGAGAGCGGCGAGCAGAGGAAGGCGACCGGGCCGGCTGCCTCCTCGGGCTCGGCGGCGCGACCGAGAGGGATCATCATCTTGCCCATCTCGCGCATCTGCTCGGGGATGCCGAGGCCGATCGTCTCACCCTCGCGCTCGATCTCCTCGGACTCCTCCTTCGCCGCCGTCAGCCGCGTCTCGACGAAGCCGAAGGCGATCGCGTTGCAGTTGACCTTGAACTGCCCCCACTCCTTGGCGACCGTCTTGGTCAGGCCGGTGACGCCCGCCTTCGCGGCGGCGTAGTTGGCCTGGCCGGCGTTGCCCATCGTCCCCGAGACCGAGGAGATGTTGACGATCTTGCGGAAGACCTCGACGCCCTCGTTGCGCTCCTGCTTGCCCGCCTCGCGCCAGTGGGGGGCGATCGCGCGGATCACCCGGAAGGGGACGACGGTGTGGATCTCGAGCATCGCCTGGAACTGCTCGTCGCTCATCGTGTGGACGACACCGTCCCACGTGTAGCCGGCGTTGTTGACGATCGCGTCGACGGAGCCGAAGGCGTCCATGGCCGCCTTGACGAGGTCGTCGCAGGCGCCCGGCTTGGTCAGATCGCCGCTGAAGACCGCGGTCTCGCCGTCGATCTCACCAGCGGCCTGCTCGGCGACGTCCCCGTCGATGTCGTTGATCAGGACGCGCGCGCCCTCGGCGACGAACAGCTCAGCGGTGGCGCGACCGATGCCGCGCGCCGAACCCGTGATGATCGCCGTCTTGCCTTCGAGAATTCCCATGCTCCGTGCCTCCGTCTGGATGTGCTGCCGGGCGCGGACTCTATTTCAGTGATTGCGCCAAGGCGGCGACGGGGGATCCGACCCGAGCGTCGGCGACGGCCTGCTCGGGTCGGATCGGCTGCCTCAGGCGCTCGCGGTGAAGGAGCGCTTCCTGCCGTCGCAGGCGATGCTGTCCACGGTTCCCTGGGCCTTCTTCCGCTTCGTGAACTTGCCACTGCCCTCCCAGGAGGTGATCTCGGTGCCGGGGATGGTCACCTTGAAGGCGGGCGCCAGCAATCAGCCGCATGCGGACGCGGCCTTCTGCTTCGCCTTCTTGACGCTCTTCTTGGCCTTCTTCACGGATCCAGCCGCCTTCTTCACGGCCTTCTTGGCACTCTTGACGCTCTTCGCTGCCTTCTTCGCCTTCGCCCCGGTGGCGTTCTTGGCCTTCTTCTTGGCCTTCTTCGCGCTCGTCTCAGCCTTCCCCAAGCGCTTCTTGGCCTTCTTCAGGCCCCCCTTCAGCTTCGCCACGCGCGCGTTCGCCTTCTTGCAGGCATCGTTGGGGACGGAGGCGCATGATCCACCGGGCGGACCCCCGTCGTTGTCGGCGATCGTGATCGTGGCCCGGGAAGGCTCCCCGACGATCAGGCCCTGGGCGGAGACGACCTCGACCTCGATCGTCTCGTCCGGCTCGGGAAGGTCATCGTCGATCGGGAACACGACCAGGTTGACCAGGCTCGAGCCGTCCGGGATCGTGACCTTGGCCGGGATCGGCGCGAAATCGCTGCCCGAGGTCGCGGTGGAGCTCGCCGAGACCTCGAGCGTGACCTCGACGTCGCCGTCGGTGAACCCGGTCCGCTCGATCGCGAGCGTCCCCGGCGTCTTGCGCTCCTCGGTCGCGCACGCGTCCAGCGCCTTGATCCGGACGACATCGCCGACGGGCAGAGCGGTCATCCAGTCGGTCCCGTCCGTTCGCTGCGTCCGGATCACGAGCTTCTGATCACTGCCGTCGGCGTTCATCTTCCACAGCGAGTGGATACCTCCGTCTCGGGGCCTGTTGCGACTCGAGGCGAAGGCGATCTGCTTGCTGTCCGGCGAGAACGACGGATTCAGGTCTGCCGGCTCGGTGTCGGAGCTCGCGCCGATCCAAGGTGCCCCGGCGGTGAGGTTGACCGGGTCGCCCCCGGTGGCGGCCACCTTGAAGACATCGGAGTTGGAGACGCCGCCAACGTTCTCGGTGACACACAGTCCGTCGGAGGAGTACACCCGGGTCTCGCTGCCGTGGAGGACGATGGCGCTCCCGTCCGGCGCCCAGTTCGGCTTGGAGGACACCTGCCAGTAGATGTCACCATCTACGTCGCTTCCCGCCTTCGGCTTGAACGGCTCGATCAGCCAGGTGCTCGGACCACCGATCGCGGGAGCGACCGCCAGCCCCCTGGGGTTGCCGAGCTCGATCTTGCCTGAGGCGAGTCCGCAGCCGATGGTCTGCGGGTCGCCTCGCTTCGCGAAAGCGATCTTGGTGCCGTCCGGGGACCAGGTCGGCTCGCGCCCGGATCCCAATGTCGCGAGGAAGTTGCCGCTCAGGTCCACGACATCGACGACGTCGGTTGCCTGCACCGCGTCGTAGCGGCCGTAGGCGATCTTGGTGCCGTCCGGGGAGAGCTCGGGATCGCTGCCGGTGATCGATCCGACCGGGAACTCGGCGCCGTTCTGGTTTCGCACGTAGAACTTCGTATCGGAGTCGCGGTAGACGAACTTCTCCCCATCGGAGGTCCAGTCGAAGAAGAAGTGATGTTGGTCACCAGCTCGTTGCCAGTGCCGTCGGGGTTGACCAGGAAGGCGTTGCTGCCGTCGGTGTGGCCGATCTTGTAGAAGCTGGGACCGGCCGCCCCCGCCGGCGGTGCAGCTATCAGCAGCGCCAGGGCGCCGGCCAGCAGCGCGGTCAAGAGCGCTCCGACCATCGAGTGCACTCGGTGATCCCCGAGTGCCTGGTGTTGACGCATACGGATCGCTCCCTCTCGCCGGTTCAGCACAAGCAGGGTCGAGACTCGTGACCCGGTCGCCAAGCCTACTCAGCGGAACTTGCTCGGCCGCAATCTCGAGAGCGCCGATCCAGCCCGGCGCGTCCCAGCGCGGACGCGGACGGAAGCGGCTACTTGATCCCGACCTCGGGGGCCTTGCCCGCGGGGATCCTGATCAGGGCGACGACGCAGGCCAGCGCCATCGCGATCGCCATCCCGTAGAAGAGCGTCTCCATCGACTGGGCGACGCTCTGCTGGACGGCCTCCAGGTACTCCTTCGCCTTCTCTCCGCCGGCGGCGAGGGCGTCGGAGCCCTGGCCTCCTCCGGACTGGGTGATCGAGTTGGCGACCCCGTCGGCCACCTCCTTGCTCGCGCCGAGCTTCTCGAAGGAGTCCTCGATGTTCGAGCGGTTCTGCGAGATCAGGATCGTGCCGAGGACCGCGAGGCCGAGGCTGGCGCCGAGGTTGCGGACCGTCTGGGTGATGCCGGTCACCTCGCCGTAGCTGCTCTGCGGCGCGCGGTTGAGCGCGTCGGTCGTGACCGGGCCCAGGATCAGGCCGGTGCCGGCGCCGGCGATCGCGATCCGCCACCATTGGTTCCACTCCTCGGCGGAGGCGAGGTCGGTCATCGAATCCGCCCACAGGTAGAAGCCGATCGCGGCTATCGCACAACCCATGACGACCGCCGGACGGGCGCCCTTCTTGTCGAGGATCCGCCCTCCCCACTGCGATGCGATGACGAACCCGCCGAAGAAGATGCCGATGTAGAGGCCGGCGTTGCTGGCGTCGAAGCCGAGCGAGATCTGCGAGTACATGCTCGCGAACAGGAACATCGGCACGAACGCGATCGAGATCAGGAAGAGAACGATGTTGTCGGCGGCGAACGCCTTGTTGGCGAAGATCCGCAGCTGGATCAACGGATGCTCGGCGCCGAGCTCGGTGCGGACGAAGCCGATCACGAAGAGGACGCCGAGGACCAGGGACGCGATCGTCGCGATGCTCCCCCAGCCCCAGGTGCCCGCCTGCTGCAGCCCGAGCACGACGAGGCCGAAGCCGCCGGCGGCCAGCACCGCGCCGCGGTAGTCCATCGGGGCCGGCCGCTTGATGTTGTCGGGACGGGCGGCGAAGGTCAGTCCGATCGCGGCCAGCGCGACGGGGATGTTGATCCAGAAGATCGCGCGCCAGGTCCAGTCGATCAGGTAGCCGCCGGCGAGCGGGCCGAGCGCGGTCAGGCCGCCGGCGATGCCGAAGAAGATCGCCATCGCCTTGCCGCGCTCGCCTTGGGGGAACGCGGCGACGACGATCGCCAGCGCGGCCGGGAACATGATCGCGGCGCCGGCGCCCTGGATCACGCGCCAGAAGATCAGCCAGGCCTCGGCGATCGAGCCGGTCGGCGTCGCCCCGCAGAGGGCGGAGGCGCCGGCGAAGATGACGATGCCGATCAGCACCATGCGCTTGTGACCGGCGATGTCGGCGATCCTGCCGCCGAACGCGAAGAGCGCCGCGAGCGCGACCAGGTAGCCGTTGATCACCCACTGGACGCCCGATTCGCCGAGCCCCAGGTCCTTCTGCAGGCTCGGGACCGCGATCGAGACGATCGTCTGATCGATGAAGGTCATCGCGACCGCGCAGATCATCGCTGCCAGTGCCAGGTTCTTGTTCGTGCCGGTGCTCATCGGGGGTTCTTTCGCCGTTCCTCGGCCGGCGCCTCCCCCGGTTCTCCACCCGGCATGGGCGGTGGCCATGGGCCGAACCAGTTGTCACGAGCGCCGTCCAGGGTCATGACCGCTCCACTGAAGAAATCTCCCGCGGGCGAAGCGAGGAAGGCGATCAGCCAGGCGACCTCCTCGGGCTTGCCCATGCGGCCGAGAGGGATCGTCTTCGGCATCGACTCGACGACCACCGACGGGTACTTGGTGTTGAAGGTGTCGGTCGCGAACTGACCCGGGGCGATCGCGTTGAGGAGGATCCCATAGCGCGCCCACTCGACCGAGAGGGTCCGCATCATGTTCTCGACCGCCGCCCGTGCCGCGCCCGAGTGGACCATCCCCGGCATCCCGTTGTGGGGAGAGAGGGTGATGCTCACGACCTTTCCGCGCTCCTGCGGGATGAACGCCTTCGTTGCCGCCGCGTGGGTCATGTTCCAGGTGCCCTGGACGTTGAGCTCGGTGACCGTGCGGAAGCCCTTGGCGCTGATCGTCTCGGCCGGGGCGAGGAACTGCCCGCCCGCGTTGTTGACGAGCAGGTCGAGCTTGCCGTGACGCTCGACCGCGCCGCCGACGAAGGCGTCCACCGCCTCCTCGTCGCGGATGTCGACGCTCGCGACCTCGGCCGTCCCACCCGCGTCGGCGATCATCGCCCGCGTCTCCTCCAGTGGCTCGAGCCGCCGCCCGCAGCCGACTACGGTCGCGCCAAGGCGAGCGAGCTCGAGCGCGGTCTCGCGGCCCAAGCCCGATCCGACCCCGGAGACGATGCAGACGGACCCCTCCAGCAGGCCAGGCCTGAAGATCTGGGACTCCTCCGCCATCGGCGCGACAGACTACTTGCGTGGGTGGAGGCGACGCCGGCGCGGGCGGCGCGCGCGGCTACCCTCAGCAGTCCCGATGAGCAACTTGAAGGCGACCACGAAGCCGCTCCGCGAGCCTCTGCCCGGTGGCGGGAAGGACGGCACGACGGTGGTCGTCGAGCCGATCCTCGGTGGCTACATGTCCTCCCCCCCGGGATGGCTGAAGAGCAAGGGGGGCCGACTCGCGACGGTGCGCGCGATGGGTATCGGGCTCCCGCGCAGTCGCTGGCTCGAGTTGCCGGTCCCCGCCTTCCTGATCACCCATCCGACCGCCGGGAAGATCCTCGTCGACACGGGTTTCCACGCTTCGGTATCCAGCAAGCCGTCCGCCAACCTCGGACCGCTGTTCTCGCGCCTGGCCCCGATCAAGGTCGAGCCCGGCGGGGACGTCGCCTCGCGGCTGCGAGCGAAGGGGATCGACGAGAGCGAGATCGGCACGGTGGTGATGACGCACCTCCACTACGACCACTCCTCGGGGATGACGCACTACCCGGACGCGACCTTCGTGATCTCCGAGCGCGAGTGGGAAGCGGCGACGACCGCCAAGCGGCCGAGCAAGGACGGCTACCGCGTCGCGCACTTCGACTACCTGTTCGACTACCGGACCGTCGACTTCGACGGACCCGGCGTCTCGTCCTACACCACGTTCGGCCGCACCTTCGATCTCCTCGGGGACGGCAGCATCCGCCTCGCGTTCACGCCCGGTCACACGGCGGGCCACTGCTCGGTGATCGCCCGGCTCCGCGACCGCGACATGGTGCTGGCCGCGGATTCGGTCTACACGCTCGACCAGATCGAGGGAGCACACCCGCCCCACGGCGCCTTCGACATGCATCTGTGGAAGCGATCGGTCCGCGAGCTGAGTCAGTTCAAGCAGCGCTACCCGCAGTCGGTGATCGTCGCCAGCCACGATCCCGAGGCCTGGCCGACCCTCGCCGAGCGCTACGAGTAGTCCCGCTCGAGCTCCTCGTACTGCGCCTTGATCTGAGCGAAGATCTGGTCGGCGACCTCCTGCTGCCGCTCTCGGGTCGGAGTAGAGACGGGGTCGAAGCGCATCGGCTCGCCGTAGCGGATCGTGATCGCCGGCAACGCGAAGCGGCGGATTGCCTGCGAGCCGTGAATCGTCACCGGGATCACCGGGGCGCCGGACTCGAGCGCCGCCCGCCCTACACCGGGCTTGGCCGACTCGCCGATCTTGCCGGTACGGGAACGGCCGCCCTCGCAGTAGATCATCATGCAGCCGCCGCGATCGAGGATCGCGTGGAGGGTCTTGAACGCCTCCTCGTCGGCGTGGCCACGGCGGACCGGGAAGGCCCCTCCGTGCCTGAAGATCCAGTTGATGATCGGGTTGCCGAAGAGCTGTGACTTGGCCATGAAGCGGATCTTCCGGCGCAGCCAGACCCCGGCGAGGAAGTGGTCGTAGTTGGAGAAGTGGTTGGCGGCGAGGATCACCGGGCCGCTCGCCGGGACGTTGTCGACGGTGATCGCCCTGGTCCGGTAGAGCACCAGCGAGATCGGTGTCGTGATCAGCCGCACCACCTCGTAGATGCTGTCGGGCTCGCGGGTCCGCGCCCGCTCGTGGAACTCCGTGAACAGCTCGGCCGGCCGGGGATCCTTGTACTGCTGAGCTTTCATGAACACCTGCCGACGGAATGCTCCGCTTCGCGCCCGCTTCCGTCGGTTGGCCGGTGAAACCTGGAAGCAGGGGCGACATCAGTCAGTTGGCCGCGTTCAGGTACCTGCCGGGCAGATCCTCCGCTTCGCGTCCGGTCTGCCCGGTTGCTCGGTGTTACGTGGAAGCAGGGGCGTGACACTTGAGTTGGTCGAGAGATCCTTAGTGGGGCGTCGGGGCGTAGCGGTCGTCGGTCTCGTGCAGTTTGAAGTACGAGACCATGTTGGGAGCGTAGTCGCGGAAGCCGGGGCAGGTCAGGCCGGCCTTGGCGAGCAGGTCGGTGGCGCGGCGGGTGTCGTAGCGGACCGGGTGGTTCAGGTAGCGGATCGACTCGGCCGGGGTCCCGCCGTACATCTCGCGGACGAGCTTGAGGTGCAGTGCGCCGGCGACTGCGCGCGCGGGCAGCCGCAGCTTCGGGGACTTGCCGGAGTAGAGCTCGGCGAGCAGGCCGAAGACGTCGCCGGACTGCAGCGGGTTGGGATCGCACAGATGGACCGTCTCCCCCACCGCCTCGGGGAGCGTCGCCAGCGCCAGCATCGACTCGACGATGAAGTCGATCGGAACGACGTTGAACGGGACGGCACCGCGACCGATGTGGGCCAGCGGCATGTGACGCTCGGCGCTCGCCGAGATGAAACGCAGCATGTAGTAGGGGCCGTCGAACTTCTGGGTCTCCCCCGTCCGCGAGTCGCCGACGACGATCGCCGGGCGGTAGATCGTGGTCGGGATCGCGTCCATCTCGTCGCGAACCCAGACCTCGGCCTGGAACTTGGTCGACTCGTAGTGGTTCTTGAAGCTCTGGCCGAGGGCGAGCTCGTGCTCGTAGACGACCCCGGTGCGGTCGCCGGCCACGTAGGCGGTGCTGACGTAGTTGAGGCGCTCGAGCTTCTCGACGTCGCGGCAGAGCTCGAGCACGTTCCCGGTCCCGTCGACGTTTACCTTCTGCGCGATCTCCTCGGGGACGGCGAGGTCGTAGATCGCTGCCAGGTGGTGGACGACGGAGACCTCGGCGGTCAGGCGGGCGTAGTCCTCATCGCCCAACCCGAGCCGTCGCTCGGCGATGTCGCCGGGGATGATCTCGATCCGCTCGGGGTCGATCGCGGCGGCGGCTTCGATGGCGGATTGGGCAGCGGCGACCATGCGGGGCTCGACCAGGGCGATCACCCGGGCATCGGGATCGCGCTCGAGCTGGGCCGCGACGAGGCGCTTGCCGATGAAGCCGGGGAAGCCGGTCAGAAGGTGCTTGGCGGGGTGTTTGGCCATGTAGCCAACCCTATGGGTGTCGCGCGCGTCGTGTGTGACTCGTGCACGGGTCGATGGCACATCGGGCCGTGTGAATGCGCATCCGGGGATCTCGGAGGACGCCTGACCGCGGGCGATAGTCGAGGCATGTTTCCCATTGCCGGACTTGTAGTCCCCCTACTACCATGCGGCGGCTACTCGATCGGCTCGGCCCGGATCGGGCCAGGGGAAGGGATGGAACGATGAAGAGACCGATGCTCGTGTTCACGGCGATGCTCGCCACTGCGTTCTTGGTCGGTGCCATGAGCGCCGATGCGGCGAAGCAGCCCGGATCGACCGATGGCTCGGCGACTGCAGTGGAGCTCGCCAGCAAGAAGGGCTGCAAGAAGAAGGGCGGGAAGAAGGGGACGAGCCCCAAGTCCACCTACAAGGCCAAGGGCGGGAAGAAGAAGAGCTGCAAGAAGGGGAAGAAGGGCGGGAAGAAGAAGCCTGGCAAGCCGAAGCCGAAGCCGAAGCCGCCGAAGCCGCCGTCGCTGAACGGCGACTTCACGCTGAAGGGGGCCTTCGGCAACGAGCCCGGGGCCACGGTCGAGATGACCGTCACCATCAAGAACAGCGCGCCGACGAAGGTGAGCGGGATCAAGGTCTCGAACATCGCCTACAAGTGCGTCGGCGGAGGCGCGCAGAACACCGGGAACGAGAGGAGGTCGTTCGCGGTCCCCGGATCCTTCACGAAGATCACCGAAGCGGCCGGCGGTGGGATCTGGAGCGTCGAGGGCGAAGTCGAGCAGGGGCTCAGCTCGTACGAGGTTCACTTCCTCCTCCGGAACTACGGCAAGACCGCGCTCCCGGCCGGGGGTCCTCCGGCCAGGTACAAGTGGAGGGACGAGGCGGCTGACGCCGACTGCGCAACCACCGACGACTGGGGGGACTGGGAGGCCAACGCCCCCGGAGCCTGACGAGAAGTCCAGTGGCGCCGGCAGGGGTGGGACTCGGTCCTGTCCCTGCCGGTGAACTGCTCACTCGGCCCAGCCGCGAGAGCGCTCCACCGCCTGGTGCCAGCGCGCGAGCAGGGATTCACGCTCGTCGACGGACATCCGGGGCTCGTAGGTCGCGCGCTCGCGCCACATCTCCTCGACGCCGCCCAGGCCCCAGAGGCCGGTTGCGATCCCGGCCAGGTACGCGGCGCCCAGCGCGGTCGTCTCGGCGACCTCGGGAACGATCACCGGCACGCCGAGGATGTCCGCCTGGAACTGCATCAGCCAGCCGTTGGCGACCGCGCCGCCGTCGGCTCGCAGGGCGGTCAGCCGGCGGCCGCTCGCAGCCTCCTGCGCGCGGACGGCGTCGGCGGTCTGGTAGGCGATCGCCTCCAGGGTGGCGCGGACGATCTGGGCGCGGCCGGTGCCGCGGGCTCGGCTCCCCCTACTGGGACCCCTACGCGCGCGGCGCGCTGATCGGCCTCACCCGCGGCACCGGCCGCGCCCAGATCGTCCGCGCCACCCTGGAGGCGATCGCCT
>CAZXKG010000044.1:19305-20571 GCA_964641695.1 uncultured Conexibacter sp. | reverse complement strand
GGCCGTCCGGCTGGATGCCGATCGTCTCCAGACCGATTCCGCTGACGTGGGGACGCCGTCCCACCGCGACGAGGAGCTGCTCGCCCGCGAGGGTCTCGCCATCCTCCAGGCTCAGGGTCACGGCCGCCCCGTCTCGTCCGGCGCTGACCGCCTCGACTCCGGTCAGGACCCTGACCCCGGCCTTCTCCAGCGCAGCCCTGATCTGCTCGCCGACGAACGGCTCCTCGTTGACGAGCAGGGAGTCCTCGCCCTCGACGATCGTCACCTCGGTGCCGAGATGGCTCCAAGCCTGCGCCATCTCCACCCCGACCACGCCGCCGCCGAGGACGATCAGCGAGGCCGGTGGCTGCTTGGCCGTGGTGATCTCGCGGTTGGACCAGGCGCCGACCTCGGCGAGGCCGTCGATCGGCGGTGTCGAAGGCCCCGACCCGGTCGCGACGACGACGGCGTCCCGGGCGATCAGATCGCGGTCGCCGACCGTGACGCGTCGCTCACCGGTGATCCTCGCCTCGCCTCGTACCAACGTCACCCCCCGGTCCTCGAGCCAGGGAGTCTGGGAGGAGTCGTCGCGGTGGTGGATGACCTCGTCGCGCCGCTCGAGGATGCGGCCGACGTCGAGCTCGCCGTCGGGAAGCCCGGGAACGCGCCGCGTCTCGGCGAGCAGCTCGGCGGGGCGCAGCAGCGCCTTCGACGGCATGCAGGCGTAGTAGCTGCATTCCCCGCCGATCAGCTCCCGCTCGATCAGGGCGACCCTGCGCCCGGCGGAGCCGAGCCGCCCCGCCGCGACCTCCCCGGCCGGGCCCGCGCCGATCACGATCACATCGAACTCATCCGCCACGGCATCTCCTACTCGTCGGTCGCTGCAAGACTGCCCGGCGTGGCAAAGCGCAAACAGAGACGCCGCCCGCCGCCGCCGACGACTGAGTATGCCGACGGCGACGGCAACGTCCTCGAGCTCCGCGACGAGCTCAGCCCCGGCACGATCGCGAAGATCGGCGAGCCGCCGACGAGCGCCGCCGCATCCCTCGAGGATGCCTGGCAGCGCCGCGAGGAGATGCTGTTCGAGCGCCTGGTCGTCAGCTGGACCATCGCCGGCCTCCCGATCGACCGCCAGAAGATGCTGCTCGCCCGCTACCGGATGGCCGGCGGCGACGAGCGCCGCTGGATCCGCGAGACGATCGCCAAGCACCTGGCAGCCAAGATCCCCGACCTGTCGTAAGCCGGGCGATGACGCCCAACCGACCTGACGTCCGCAGGGGCGTCAGA
>CAZXKG010000044.1:0-19205 GCA_964641695.1 uncultured Conexibacter sp. | reverse complement strand
TCAAGGAAGAGCCCGGTGTGGCGACCAAGAGGGTCGTGAGCCGGGCGATGACGCCCAACGGACCTGACGTCCGCAGGGGCGTCAGATCAAGGAAGAGCCCGGTGTGGCGACCAAGAGGGTCGTGAGCCGGGCGATGACGCCGAGCTGACGCCCCTGCGGACGTCAGGTGGTGCGGCGGTTGTTGAGGAAGCCGTAGCCCGCCAGGTCGACCAGGAACGCCAGGATCACGACGAACCACTCGAAGCCCTCGACGCCGTTCATGCCGGAGACCCACATGACCGCGTAGGCGAGGGTCGTCCAGGGCAGCAGGAAGAAGCCGAGGAACGGGAGCACCCAGGAGTCGTAGGCGTCGCTGAGGATGTCCGAGAACAGCCAGATCGCGAACAGCGCAAGTCTTGGGGAGATCAGGGCGAAGAGCGCGACGAGGCAGGGCATGTGGGGGAACCTACCTGCTGGGCACTGGGAGGTCGACCGCCCCTTCGGGTGGGGGTTCGCCGCAGGGGTCGATTTGGCACTGGGCGCCTGGTGATCTACACTGGCCGGCGTTGACAACAAGGGGGCGAAACAGGTTCGACGTGAACGGTTTCGTCTCGGTGTTGCGAGTCGAGGTCCCTGGGCCGGCCTCGTTAAAAAGCCCAGGAAAAACCATAAATGCGGACTCACACGAGTTCGCTCTCGCTGCCTAAACAGGTAGCTTGAGCTGTCGCTCCGGGTAGCCCACGATCCGGGTCAGCGGCATCATCAGTGGGCTCACCACCCGGCAGCTTCCTCGGCCGGGGCGGGACATCAACAGGAGGATTTGGCGCCGGTGACGTACCCCGCGGATCGACCGATCCGGATGCCGAGATCGACTCCGTCGGGAACGCTCGTTGACGCATCGAGATGTCCTTCGCGGACGCCGGGGCAGTACCGGCCGCCTCCATCACTAGGCTCCCCGAGCCCCCAGACCGGGGCTCTGGGGGCCACTGGGCCAGCGTGGTCCCAGCATCTCGATGACCGCACTGACCGCCATCTCCCTCCAGACTGTCGCGCTCGGCCCTCATTGGCTGGAGCCGGAGACCTTGATCGAGACCTTCGGGACGCTCGGCCTGCTGGCGATCGTCTTCATCGAGTCGGGCCTGCTCGTTGGCTTCTTCCTGCCCGGCGATTCGCTCCTGTTCACGGCGGGCCTGCTCTCGGCCGAGGACGTCCTGCCCGACCTCTGGATCCTCCTGATCACGGTTCCGATCGCGGCGATCGCCGGCGACCAGGTCGGCTATCTGATCGGAAGGAAGGCCGGGCCCGCGGTCTTCAACCGGCCCGAGAGCCGCTTCTTCCGGCGCGAGCACGTGGACCGCTCGGAGGAGTTCTTCGCCAAGCACGGACCGCGGACGATCATCCTCGCGCGCTTCGTGCCGATCGTCCGCACCTTCGCGCCGGTGATGGCGGGAGCCTCGCGGATGGACTACCGCACCTTCGCCGCCTACAACGTGATCGGCGGGATCGGCTGGGGCGTCGGCGTGACCACCTTGGGCTACTTCCTCGGGCAGGTCGAGTTCGTCAAGGAGAACATCGAGTTCATCATCATCGGGATCGTGGTGCTGTCGGTGCTCCCGATGGCTTTCGAGCTGCTGCGCGCCACCCGGCGGAGCGACTGACCGCCTCCTCGGCCCGGCCGGCGGCCGGGCCTCCCTCAACCGCCTCGGCGGCGAGCGTCGCCAGCTCCCGCGCTCGGGCGGCGAGCTCGGGATCGCCGCCGGACAGCGCGGCGGGCAGGACCTCGAGCGCACGATCCAGCGCCGTCAGATCCTCGCCGGTCGCCTCCTCGCCGGCGGGTCGGTCGCGGCGCTGTCGCTTCTCCTGGTAGAGGGCCGCGTCCGCGGCGGCGAGCAGCTCGTCCTTGTTGAGGCCGTCGTCGGGCCAGGCGGCGACGCCGTAGGAGATGCCAGATCCCGGCTCGACCGCGATCGCAGCCGCGCGAACCCGCTCGGCCATCGTCCTCGACCCGGCCTTGCCGGTGTCGGGCAGCAGCAGGGCGAACTCGTCCCCGCCGATCCGGAAGGCGAAGTCCGAGCCGCGGCTGGCGCTCTCGAGGGCGCCGGCCACCTCGCACAGCACCTGATCGCCTCGCGCATGTCCGCCCGTGTCGTTGACGCGCTTGAAGTCGTTGAGGTCGAAGGTGACCAGCCCGAGCTCGCCGCCGCGTCGGCGGCAGCGCTCGAGCTCCCGACTCAGCAGCTCGTGGAAGTGGCGATGGTTGAAGAGATGGGTGAGTGGATCGCGGATCGCGAGCTCCTGCTGCGCCTCGAAGAGCTTCGCGTTGGTGAGCGCGATCGCGGCCTGCGCCGCGTAGCTCGAGAGCAGCTCGGTGTCGCGGGGCAGGAAGACGAAGCTGGAGTGCGAGAGCGCGACGAGCACCCCGAGCTGGGTGTCGCGGAAGCTGAGGGGCGCCGAGCAGAGGGAGTTGAGCGCCATCCCCGAGCTGTTGGCGATCATCGGCAGCGATCTGACCGAGCGTAGATCCTCGATCAGGATCGGCTCCTCGAGCAGGGACGACCTCGCCGCCCAGTCCTCGATCGCGGCAACGGTGCTGCCGGGGAGATCCGAGGACGATCGGCAGCGCAGGTGGCCGTCCTCCTCGACGAGCAGCAGGAACTCGGCTCCGCCGATCGCCGTCCTCGCGTTCGCGGTGATCTTCGCCAGCACGTCGCCGGGCTGAAGCTCCGAGACGAGGTCCTGCATCGAGGTCATCAGCAGGTCCGTCACCTCCGCCTGCTGGTTGATCTGGGCGCTCGTGATCTCCTGGCGCTGCTTGCGCTCGAGCAGGGCGACGCCGCCGATCACGATCGCGATCAGGGCCGCAAGCACGGCGGCGGCGGGGAGGAGGCCGGGGACGACGAGCGCGGTGATCGCCAGGATCGCGAGCCCGAAGAAACCGACTGCGGCGATCGCCAGGGGCCGGTCCCGTGCCTGCCACTCGACGTCGAAGATGCATTCGGAGTCACCCCGGTCGATGCAGCGCGGATGGCGAACGCGGGCCGGCGGGAGGCCGAACAGCTCGGCGCCGGCGGCGAGCAGGCCCGAGTTGATCCGGCAGTCGACCCGGTTGTAGGGATGTCCCAGCAGCGGCCGGTTGCGGAGCCGCGCTCGGGTGCGGCCCGCTTCGAGCAGGTCCATCCGGTGCACGCGGTTGAGCCGGGCGCTGATCCGGCCGATGTTCGCGTAGAGCACCCGGGGTCTCCCGAGCGAGCGAAGCGAGAGCTTCAGCGGCGTGCCGACGTTGGCCTTGACCGCGGCGCGGCCGATCCGCTCGGCTGCGTTCGGGTCCTCGAGCACGACCGCCGCGCTCTCGAGCAGGTTGACCCGGACCTCGTCGGGGAACCAGCGGCTGACGTCACGCAGCTCCTCCTCGCGACCCTCGAGCCCGCTCAGGCGAAGCAGCTCGTCGACCGCGACGCGCCCGCCCTTGTGCTCGACGTAGGTGACGACGAGGCTGCTGACCAGCCCGCTCGCCTCTTGCGCTTCGGTCGATGTTCGGGCGCCGCTGTCGGTGCTCGGTTCACTCACTTCCTAGCGGATATCGACGCGATCCCGGAATTCCTTGAGAACCGAGAACGCTCAGGCGCTCGACCCGTCCACCGGCGTCTCCGGCCCGCCGGAGATCTCGGCCAGCTGGTGGTAGAGGGCGAGGACGGTCAGCGCCCAGATCGGCGAGGAGAGGAGGCTTGCGGCGATCGACCCCGCCCAGTCGCCGGCGAAGCTCGCCCCGAGCAGGGCATGGCCGACCTCGTCGCCCACCATCGCCAGGGTCGCCTGCACGATCGTGATCGGGATGACGAGCCCGGCGACCTTCCAGAAGTGGGGCTTGACGAGCCGGAAGCTCCTGCGGAAGGAGGCGATCGCCCGCTTGTGCTCGAGCTCGACCACGGGGGCGACGAGCGAGAACCAGACCATCATCACGACGCCGGGGATGATCAGCAGGATCAGGCCGAGGACCAGCGCGAGCACGAGCAGCAGGTCGACGAGCACGAGCGTGAAGTAGGGGAGGCTGCGGGCGATCGAGACGATGCTGCGCCGGACCCCGTGGCGGCGCTCCTCCTCACCGGCCGCGGCGATCCCCGCGTAGAGGACGTTGCCGAGCATCGGCAGCAGGAGCTGGAGGAAGATCAGCCCCGCCTCCGCGATCAGCAGTCCTGCCCCGATCCCGGAGATGTCGGCCTCGCCGATCAGGTCGAAGGCCCCGATCAGGGTGATCGGCGCGAAGACCGCGAGCCCGCCGATCAGCAGGACCTGCCAGTCGTAGCGGAGCCCGTCGCCGATCCGGACCAGCACCGGCCGCAGCCGCAGCGCCGGCTTCGGCTCCCGCTCTCTTCGCCGCAGCCTCATCGGCGCGGAAGGTTATGTCCGCCGCCCACCGGACGCGCAGTCGAGCGGCCCGGAGGGCGAACGAGATTCCTACCTACGTCAGATGGACGCGCAGTCGAGCGGCCCGGAGGGCCGCGAGTCGCGCAGTCATCTCAGAGCGGCCTCGACTATGCGGGCGCAGCGGCGACCCTCGGCGATCGCGGTCACTACGAGCGAGGCGCCGACGCGGACGTCCCCGGCGGCGTAGACGCCGTCCACGGAGGTCGCGAAGGTGCCCGCCTTGACGTTCCCCCGGCGGTCGAGGCCGACGCCGAGATCCTCGAGCAGGCCCTCGTGCTCGGGGTTGGTGAAGCCGATCGCGATCAGCACGAGATCCGCGTCGATCGCGAACTCACTGCCCGGGATGCCCTCGAGCGTGCTCGACGAGTTGCCCGTCACCTCGCGGCCGATCACCCGCTCCAGCTTGCCGTCCGAGCCCTCGAAGCCGAGCACCTGCCGGCCGAAGCGACGCTCCCCGCCCTCCTCCAGCGCGTAGGTCGTGAGCAATCGCCGCGGCTGGATCGGCCAGGGCGTGTTCGGGTAGCGGCCGTCGGTCGGGACCTCGGGGTAGACGTCGAGCAGGAGCACGTCCTCGGCCCCTTCGCGGAGCGAGTTGGAGACGCAGTCCATGCCGGTGTCGCCGCCGCCGACCACGACCACCCGCTTGCCCGCGGCGCTGATCTCGTCGCCGGTCAGCTTCGCCGGGCGGCCCTCCTGCTGGGCGACCCAGCGGTTGCGACCGTAGAGGTAGCTCATCGCGAAGTGGATGCCGTCGAGCTCGCGGCCCGGTGCCTCCATGTCGCGCTCGACCCGCGAGCCGGTCGCGAGCACGACCGCGTCGAAGCCGGCGCGCAGCTCCTCGACGCCGAGCTCGCGGCCGACGTCGACGTTGCAGCGGAACTCGATCCCCTCCTCCTCGAGCAGGGCGATCCGGCGGTCGATCATCCACTTCTCGAGCTTCGCGTCGGGGACCCCGTAGCGGAGCAGCCCGCCGGGGGACTCGTCGCGCTCGTAGACGACGACGCTGTGGCCGACCTTGTTGAGCTCGGCCGCCGCGGCCATCCCCGCGGGACCGGAGCCGACCACCGCGACGCGCTTGCCGGTCCGGGTCTCCGGCGGCTCGGCCACGACCCAGCCCTGCTCGAAGGCGTTGTTGATCGTCCAGTACTCGATCTGCTTGATCATCACCGGGTCGTCGTCGATGTCGAGCACGCAGGCCGACTCGCACGGCGCCGGGCAGATCAAGCCGGTGAACTCGGGGAAGTTGTTGGTCGCGTGAAGGCGTTCGATCGCCGCCTTCCAGTTCCCGACCCGGGCGAGGTCGTTCCAGTCGGGGATCAGGTTGCCGAGCGGGCAGGCGCTGTTGCAGAAGGGGACGCCGCAGTCCATGCACCGCGACGCTTGGTGCTTGAGCTCCTCCTCCGGCAGGGTGCCGTAGATCTCGCCGTAATCGCGGACGCGCTCGGCGGGCGGGCGCTCGGGAGCCGGCGCCCTGCGTACTTCCAGGAATCCTCGTGGGTTGGCCATCGGCGTTCCTAAGTGACCCTTGTGATCTCGGTGGCGGTGTCGTTGGCGGTGAGCGCCGCGCGGAAGCCGGGCGGGATCACGACGACGAACTCCTCGAGCGCGTCCTCCCAGCGGCCGAGCAGCTCCGTCGCGACCGTGGACTCGGTCCGCCGGGCGTGCTCCTCGATCAGCTCGTGGAGGAAGTCGCGGCCGCGCTCGTGAACGCCCTCGATCTCGACCAGGCCCTTGTTGCACTTGGCGGGGAACTCCCCCTCGGGATCCCAGATGCAGGCGATGCCGCCGCTCATCCCCGCGGCGAAGTTGATCCCGGTCGGCCCGATCACGACGACGCAGCCGCCGGTCATGTACTCGCAGCCGTGATCGCCGATGCCCTCGACCACCGCGAAGGCGCCCGAGTTGCGAACCGCGAAGCGCTCGCCCGCGAGTCCGCGGAAGAACGCCTTGCCCCGGGTCGCGCCGTAGAGGGCGACGTTGCCGGCGATCACGTTGCGCTCGGCGCGGTAGGTCGCCTCGGGCGCGGGCCTGACCGAGAGGATCCCGCCGGAGAGCCCCTTGCCCGCGTAGTCGTTGACGTCGCCGAGGACGTTGATCGTCACTCCCGGTGCCAGCCAGGAGCCGGCCGACTGCCCGGCGGAGCCGCTGAGCGAGAACTCGATCGTGTCGTCGGGCAGGCCCTCCGGCCCGCGGGCGACGACGAGCGCGTTGGAGAGGCGACCACCGACGGCGAGGTCGATGTTGGTGACGATCCCCTCGCCCTCGACCGGGGTGCCGCCCTCGATCGCCGGCCGTGCGGCCGGGATCAGCACCCGCTCGTCGAAGGACGCTCCCACCGGCTGCACCTTCGCCTCGCCGGGCACGAACCCGCGCGGGGCGTCGATAGCCTTCGGCGGCACGGCCAGCAACGGGTTCAGGTCGAGCGAGGAGGCCTTCCAGTGGTCGTTGCTTCGATCCTGGGAGAGATGCTCGGTGCGGCCGACCAGATCGCTGAAGCGGCGGATGCCGAGGGAGGCCATCAGCTCGCGGGTCTCCTCGGCGACCATGATCAGGTAGTCGACGACGTGCTCGGGCTTGCCGGAGAAGCGCGCGCGCAGCTCGGGATCCTGCGTCGCGACGCCCACCGGGCAGGTGTTCAGGTGGCAGACCCGCATCATGATGCAGCCGGTCGCGATCAGGGGGGCGGTGGAGAGGCCGACCTCGTCGGCGCCCAGCAGTGCCGCGATCACCACGTCGCGTCCGGTGCGCATCTGCCCGTCGGTCTGCACGACCACGCGGTTGCGCAGGCCGCTGTCGAGCAGGGCCTGCTGGGTCTCGGCCAGGCCGAGCTCCCAGGGCGCGCCGGCTCCCTGGATCGACGAGAGCGGCGAGGCGCCGGTGCCGCCGTCGTGACCGGCGATCACGAGGTGATCGGCGCCCGCCTTGACGCAGCCGACGGCGACCGTGCCGACGCCGGACTCCGAGGCGAGCTTGACCGAGACGCTGGCGCCGGGGTTGGCGGCGCGGAGGTCGTAGATCAGCTGCTTGAGGTCCTCGATCGTGTAGATGTCGTGGTGGGGCGGCGGCGAGATCAGCTCGGTCCCCGGCAGGGCGAAGCGCAGCGAGCCGATGTAGCTGTCGACCTTGTGCCCCGGCAGTTGCCCGCCCTCGCCCGGCTTCGCGCCCTGGGCGATCTTGATCTGGATCTGGTCGGCGCGGGAGAGGTACTCGACGTCGACGCCGAAGCGGCCGGATGCCACCTGACGGATGCGCGAGCGGCGCTGATCGCCGTTGGGGTCGGGCGTGTTGCGGCGGCGGTCCTCGCCGCCCTCGCCGCTGTTGGAGAAGCCACCGAGCCGGTTCATCGCGATCGCCAGCGTCTCGTGCGCCTCGGGGGAGAGCGCGCCGAGGCTCATCGCGCCGGTCGAGAACCGCTTGACGATCTCGGCTGCGGGCTCGACCTCCTCCAGCGGCACCGGCTCCGGGCCCTCGGGGCCGCTGGAGCCGACCGCGAGCAGGCCGCGCAGCATCGCCTGCGAGGCGTTCTCCTCGTTGACCCGCCGGCTGAACTCCTCGTAGGACTCGCGCGCCTCGGCGCCCTCGCCGCGAGCGGCCAGCTGCAGGGAGGAGATCGTCTCCGGATCCCACATGTGGCGTTCGCCGTCGCGGCGCCAGCGGTAGACGCCGCCCTGGGGCAGAAGCCGCTCGCTGGCGGCCGGCAGCAGCGCGTCCTCGACGTGCTCGGCCAGGGCGAGGCCATGCTCCTCCGGATAGGCGCGGGCATGGCGGTCGAGCGCCTCGCGGGCCAGCTCCGGGAGGCCGACCCCGCCGAGCACGGAAGGGGTACCGGTGAAGTGCTCGTCGACCACCTCGCGGCTGATCCCGATCGCCTCGAAGATCTGGGCTCCGCGATAGGAGCGGATGGTCGCGATCCCGATCTTCGAGAGGATCTTCAGCAGCCCCTTGCTGATCCCGGCGATGGCGCGATCGGCCGCGTCGGCCAGCGGTCCTTCGAGCCCGACGGTCGGCTCGTCGAGCATCGTCATCGTCTCGAGCATCAGGTACGGGTTGATCGCGGTCGCGCCGTAGGCGGTCAGCGCTGCCAGGTGGTGGATCTCGCGCGGCTCCCCGGACTCGACGACGAGGGCGGCGCGCAGGCGCGTTCCCTCCCGCACCAGCGCGTGGTGCACGGTCGAGCAAGCGAGCAGCGCGGGGATCGGGACCCGGTGCCCGCTCGTCGCCCGATCGCTGAGCACCAGCAGCGTGGTACCGCCGGCGACCGCCTCGACCGCCTGCTCGCGGATCCGGTCGAGCGCGTAGTCGAGGCCGTCCTCGCCGTCCTCGAGCGACCAGGTGATGTCCACCGTGATCGCGTTCAGCGCGTTGTGGGGGTTGCGGCGCAGGCGCTCGAGCTCGAAGTCGGTGAGGATCGGCTGGCTCAGCTCGACGTGATGGACGATCTGCGGCTTCTCGTCCAGCAGGTTGCCCTGGGGGCCGATGTCGGTGCGCAGGCTCATCACGCACTGCTCGCGTACCGGGTCGATCGCCGGGTTGGTGACCTGGGCGAAGCGCTGCTTGAAGTAGGTGAACAGCGACGGGCGCTGGTCGGAGAAGGGGGGAAGGGCGGCGTCGTTGCCCATCGACCCGGTCGGCTCGCGCTGATCGCGGAGGAGCGGCGCGAGCAGAGTCCGCAGATCCTCCTGGGTGTAGCCGAAGGCGAGCTGGCGGGTCAGCAGCGGCTCGATCGGCTGGATCGTCGCGTTCGGGTCGGGCAGCTCGCGCACGCCCAGCTTGCCCTCGGCGTACCACTCGCCGAAGGGGGCAGAGGAGGCGACGGCCTCCTCGGGCTCGCCGTCGGTGCGGACGAGGCCGGTCTCGAGGTCGATCACGAACAGCTCGGCGGGATCGAGCTTGCCCATGCGGGCGATCTTCTTCGGGCTCGTCGTGAAGATGCCGGACTCCGAGCCGATGCATGCCCAGCCGTCGCGGGTGATCATCCAGCGGGCCGGACGCAGGCCGTTGCGGTCGAGCATCGCGCCGAGCGTGCGGCCGTCGCAGAAGGTGAGCGCCGCCGGGCCGTCCCACGGCTCGAGCAGCCGGGAGTGGTAGCGGTAGAAGCCCTCGAGCTCGGGCGAGACGTCGTCGCGGCCCTCCCAGGCGGCGGGGACCATCATCATCATCGCGTGCTGGGGGGTGCGCCCGCCGAGGACCATCAGCTCGAGGGCGCGGTCGAACGCCGCCGAGTCGGAGACGCCGTCGTCGATCAGCGGCAGGCAGTCGCGCAGCTCGGGTCCGAAGGCGTCCGAGCTCAGCTCCGCCTCGCGGGCGCGCATCCAGTTGGTGTTGCCGAGGACGGTGTTGATCTCGCCGTTGTGGGCGATCATCCGCAGCGGCTGGGCCAGCTCCCAGCTCGGCGCCGTGTTGGTCGAGAAGCGCGAGTGGACGATCGCGAAGGTGCTGCGCAGCGAGTGATCGCGCAGGTCCGGGTAGAACTGCGGCAGCTGCGGCGCGGTCAGCATGCCCTTGTAGACGATCGTCCGGCAGGACATGCTCGGGAAGAAGACGTCGCCGTCGAACTCCTTCTCGGCACGGCGGCGGATCACGAAGAGACTGCGCTCGAACGCGAGCTCGTCCGCTGCGCTCTCGCTGCCTTCGGGCCCCGCCCCGATGAAGATCTGGCTGATCTGCGGCGCGCACTCGCGGGCCACCTCGCCCGCGGCGGTCTCGTCGACCGGGACGTGGCGCCACCCGATCGCTTCGTGGCCCGCCTCGCGAACGAGCTCGTCGATCCGGAGGTGGATCGCCTCGGGGTCGACCTTCGAGTCGGGGGCGAGGAAGCAGACGCCCACCGCCAGCCTGCCCGGCCCGGGCAGCTCGACCGGCTTGGTGTCGATCTCCGCCATCCGCGAGCGGAAGAACTCGTGGGGGAGGCCGAACATGATCCCGGCGCCGTCGCCGGTGGACTCGTCGGCGCCGGCCGCACCTCGATGCTCGAGCCGATCGAGCGCGACCAACGCCCGGTCGATCGTCTCGTGGATCGGCTTGCCGTCGAGGCGGGCGACGCAGGCGACGCCACAGCCGTCGTGGAAGTGCGCGGGGTCGTGCACCCCACCTTCGAAGGCAGGGATAGCGGGGGTAGCGATGTTCTGCTCTTGACTAGCCATGATTCGGGGTTGGGATATCCGGCGGCGAGCGTGGCTCGTTCCACCAGTGGTGTCCGCACGCTCCCCCCGGCCGCCCTAGCCGGATCGCACGCGGCGCTCCGAAAAGGGTACGGCAAGGCCGCTCGGGCCGTCGGAAAAGCGAGACAAAAGCGCTCGTCCCGTTTTGGCCGTGGGGACAAACACCCGACGGGGGCACCTGCCTACGCTGACCGTCGCACGCGATGGACGGAGTCGACGTGAGCGCCGCCAGGCCCGATCGGGGAGGCGGACGGGCGGAGTCGCCCGGCGGGTTCGCCGCGCGCGCGTTCGACGAGCGCCGGGATGCGGAGGGTCGCGTCGCCGACTGCTACACGCGCTTCTTCGAGCGCTTCGGGGAGATCGAGCTCCCCGCCGCGGCGGCGCGGGTGGCGGGGGAGCTGGCCGAGCGCGGGGTGGATTTCAGGGCCGGGAAGGGCGAGGTGAGGCCGTTGGTGGTCGATGTCGTCCCCCGCCTCATGGCGACCGAGGAGTGGGAGCTGGTCGAGGTCGGCGTCACGCAGCGCGTCCGAGCTCTGAACGAGTTCCTCGCCGATGTGTACGGCGAGTCGCGGATCGTGACCGCGGGAGTCGTCCCGGAGCGGATCGTCACCGGCGCGGAGTGGTTCGAGGCGGGCCTGGCAGAGCAGCTCTACGGAGTCGAGGGCGCCCCGACGATCCGCGCGCACGCGGTCGGGCCCGACCTGGTGCGCAACGAGAGGGGCACGCTTCAGGTGCTCGAAGACAACACGCGCGCACCGTCTGGGCTTGCCTATCTACTGGCGGCGAGGGCGGCGCTCGAGCCGCTGGCCGAGGCGAGCGGGCTCGCTCCCCGGGTGCTCGATCCCGCGCTGGGGATGCTCGACCTCGCGATCTGTCGGGGGATCCAGGCGCTGAACGTCGTGCGCGGAGGCACGCTGATCCAGCACCTCCCCGATACGGTCGATCTCGAGGTCGAGGCGGTCGCGCACCGGCAGAACATCGCGGGGCGGCTGCCCTTCGACCTCGGGGACCCCGAGCAGCGGAACGAGGCCGCTCCACGGCTCGCGGCGGGCGAGCTGGTGCTGAAGCCCCGGTTCGCCTTCGGTGGCAAGGGCGTCGTGATCGGCCCGCTCGCCGATGCCGCGGCGTTGCGCGAGGCGCTGGACGCGGTGGAGGAGGATCCTGGTGCCTACGGCGATCCGCGTCAACGACCGGATGCGCGTGCACCTGCCGCTCCTCTTGGCGCTCTCGGCCAACTCGCCGTTCTGGCAGGGCCGCGACTCGGGGCTGGCGTCGGCGAGGACGCCGCTCTTCCAGGCCTTCCCGCGAGTGGGCATCCCCCGCGCGTTCGGCGACTACGAGACCTACGCCGAGACGGTCGACATGCTGATCCGAACCGATGCGGTCCCGGAGTCCACGTTCCCGTGGTGGGACGTGCGCCCGCAGCCCGCGCTGGGGACGGTCGAGGTCCGGGTGATGGACGCCCAGAGCCGCTGCGAGGACACCGCGGCGCTGGTCGCCCTGGTCGTCTGCCTGGTCAAGCTCGAGGCGGAGCGGGGCTACGCGACGGAGAAGGCGGTCGCGGCCCAGGAGGTGATCTCCGAGAACCGCTTCCTCGCCGCCCGCGACGGCGTCGACGCCCGCCTGATCGACCCCAACGTCGAGCTCCGCATCCCGGTCGGAGAGATAGTCGGCCCGATCCTGAACGAGTGCCGCCCCCTGGCTCAGGACCTCGGCTGCGAGTCCGAGCTCGAAGGAGTGGAGGCCCTGCTGGCCGATCCCCCCGCCCGCCGCCAGCTGGACACCTCCCGCAAGGTCCCGTCGCTGGGCCGCCTGGTCGAGCGCCTGGTGGACGAGTTCGAGGCGGGGTAGGCGAGCGCCCCCTCCGACGGACGCCCACAACGTGGATCTGGTCGGGCCGAGCTCGCGATGACATCCACGTTCTGGGGACTCTGCGCCCCAAACGTGGATCTCACCGGCCGGCCGTGCAGACCAGATCCACGTTGTGGGGGCTACCGGGCCTCCAGCAGCCGCCGCAGGAACTGCCTCGTCTCCGGTTCCCGAGGCGCTTCCAGAACCTCCGAGGGCGGGCCGATCTCCAGCAGTCGGCCCTCGTGGAGGAAGCCGACCCGGTCGGCGACCTCGGCGGCGAACCCCATCTCGTGGGTGGCGATCAGCATCGTCATCCCCTCGTCCTTGAGCTCGCGGACGGCGCGGAGGACCTCGCCGACCAGCTCGGGGTCGAGGGCGCTGGTCACCTCGTCGAGCAACATCGCCCGCGGCCGGGCCGCGAAGGCGCGGGCGATCGCCACGCGCTGCTGCTGCCCGCCGGAGAGGTTCCCGGGGTGCTCGTTCTCCCGACCCTCCAGCCCGAAGCGGGCGAGCAGGGCTCTCGCGGTCTCCTCGGCTTCCCCCTTGCTCGTGCCGTGAGCCTTGCGGATTCCGAGCGTCACGTTGGCGAGCGCGTCGAGGTGGGGGAAGAGGTTGAACGACTGGAAGACGAAGCCGAGCCTGCGTCTCACGCTGACCGGATCGACCGAGGGATCGGTGACGACCTCGCCGTCGAGCAGGACGTCGCCGTCGTCGATCTCCTCGAGCAGGTCGATGCAGCGCAGGAGCGTCGACTTGCCCGACCCCGACGCCCCGATCAGGGCGATCGCCTCGTGCTCGCGGATCCCCAGGTCGATGCCCTTCAGCACCTCCCGCTCCCCGAACGCCTTGGTGACACCGCGCAGCTCGATCACCGGACCGCCGAGCCCGGGCGTGCCGCCGGCGTTCGCCGCTCCCGCCGCGCTCATCTGACCTTCCCTCGCTCCCAGCGGTCGAGCAGGCGCGCCAGCGGGATCGTCACCGCCATGTAACAGAGGGCCGCTGCGAGCAGGGGCGTGTAGTTGAACTCGGCCGCCGCCTGGATCTGGGCGATCCGAAACGCCTCCGCGGAGACGCCGATGATCGAGATCAGCGCGACGTCCTTCTGCAGCGCGATGAAGTCGTTGAGCAGCGGCGGCCCGACCCGCCGCACGGCCTGGGGGAGGACGACGTGCCGCATCGCCTGGGCCTCGGTCAGCCCGACGGCCAGCGCCGCCTGTCGCTGGCTCGGATCGACCGAGCGCAGGCCCGCTCTATATACCTCCGACACGTAGGCGCTGTAGGAGAGCGTCAGCGCGATCGCGCCGAGCACGACCGGCTCGGTCGGCAGCCACGAGAGGGCGGAGCCCGAACCATCCGGGTCCGCCTGGGCGAGGGCAGGGATGCCGAAGCCGACCAGGTAGACGAGCAGGATCGTCGGGATCCCCCGGAAGACGTCCACGTAGATCGTGCTCATCAGCCGCAAGGGGAACAGCGCCGCCGCGCCGCTGATCCGGATCAGGGCGACCAGCAGCCCGATCGCCAGCACCGCGACCTCGACGACGATGAACAGGCGGACGTCGAGCCAGAACCCGTCGAGGATCTCGGGGAAGGACTGCCTGAAGATCGTCGCGTTGAAGAACGTCTCGCGAACGGCCGGCCAGCCGCTGCTGGTCAGGACCAGCGCCGCCAGCCCGCCGATGACGACGATCGTCGAGATGCCCGCGATCGCCAGCCCGCGGCGGTCGCGGGCCCGTTTGGCCCGCTCTCGCTCCAGCTTGCGCGCGGACCCGCCGCGCCGGGGCGCCGGACCCTCGGACCCTACGCGTGGCGAGGGGTCGCTCACGCGCGGCTCGCGTTACTGCAGCTTCGCCACGCCACCCGCGCTGTTGATCCACTCGTTCTGGATCTCCTCCAGCTCACCTGACTCGCGCAGGGTCTCGATCGCCGCCGAGACGCAACCGCTGAGCGGGGAGTCCTTGGCCAGCACGGCACCCCACTCATCCCCTCCGGGCGCGGAGAACTCGCCGACGATGGTCGCGTTCGGGACCTGGGCCGCGGTCAGGTAGAGGGCGGTCGGCGTGTCGACCACGACGGCGTCGATCTGGCCCTGCTTGAGGGCGCTGACCACGTCGTTGGAGGTGTCGAAGACCTGTGGGTCGGTACCGGGCTGGATCACCTCGTTGACCGCTTCGAGGCTGGTGGTCCCGATCTGCACGCCGAACTCCGCTCCGGCGAGCTCGGTGAGCGCGGAGGCGTCGGCGAACTCAGATCCCTTCAGCGTCACCACCGCCTGATCGGCCGTGTAATACGGAGCCGAGAAGTCCACCGCCCTGGCGCGCTTCTCGCTGATCGAGATCTGGTTGATGTCGAAGTCGAAGTCCTTCGGTCCCGGCGCGTAGGAGGAGTTGAAGGGCACCTTCACCCACTCGACCTGATCCTCGGCGAAGCCCAGCTTCTCG
Source organism: uncultured Conexibacter sp. (assembly GCA_964641695.1). Lineage (GTDB taxonomy): Bacteria > Actinomycetota > Thermoleophilia > Solirubrobacterales > 70-9 > RHKX01. Next base: position 4,351 of record CAZXKG010000044.1, on the reverse strand, counting down.
GCGATCGCGTAGGCGGTCGCGCTCTCGAAGCCCTTGCCGTTCGAGGGGTCGTCGTCCTCGAAGTACGGCGGGTAGGCGGGGCTGTCGGTGCCGATCGTCAGCGTCCCGGAGGTCAACGTCTGCATCGTGTCGGGGGTGCAGTCGTCGAGTGAGGCCGCGGCGGTCGTCGTCCCTTCTCCGTCGCCGTCGGAGGAGTCGTCGTCGCCGCAGGCGGCGATCAGCAACGCCAGCAGCGCGGCGAGCAGCAGGGACGTCAGGGCACGGGTGCGAGACACGAATGGACCTCCGAGTCGAGAGCGGACGACGCCCATGCTAATCGCGGTGCCGAGGTCCGGGGTCCCTTCCTTCCTGGTCTCGCCGTCGCCCAGCAGCGTCTTCCCATCCCGGACACAGGAATTTCACAGCTTGGTTCCCAGCCGTTAACAGGGGCGGCAGCTGCCCGCGAATACTCCCATCCGCACCCCCGGGACGACCGCCGATCCGGCTCCGGGAAACCATCGAAGGGAGACCTCAGAAGTGAAATCCATCGCAGTCAGCCGGCGGGGCCGGCTACTTGCCAAGATCGTGGGCACGCCCCAGGGACACGTAGCCGACCGCGCTGTCGCGCCAAGGAGGACCCCGGGCAGGTGGAGCGGTCGGGCGGCGATCGCGACCCCGGGCCCGACCTGGAGCCCACGCCGATCGCGTCGTCGCCGGAGCTGACGGCTGACGAGCCCCTGCCCGAGGATCCACCGCCCGAGCAGACTCCCGATCCCCCGGCCGACCCACCGAAGGAGAAGCCGGAGCAGATCGCCGGAGTCGTGGTCCAGTCGGATTCCGTCGCCCGCAGCTACTCGGTGGCAAGCGGCGCGGGGGCGCTGAGCACGATCCACCCGCGAGATCTGGACGGGGAGCTACCGGAGATCGGCGACGCGGTCCGCGTGCCGGTCGAGGCCCTGCTCAACACGACCTACGCCGAGGCCGGAGATCGGCAGGTGCGGGGCTCACGGCGTCAGGCGACGTTCACCGGGACGGTCACGTACCTGGACCGACCCGGCTCTCGCTACGTCGTCTCCTCACCCGGGGCGTCGGTCGTCGTCGCGGCTCCACTGGTTCCGGGGAGCGAGCCGGAGCTGCCGCCGCTGACGTCCTCGGTGACCGTCCGGGTGGCGCTCGAGGTCCAGAAGCCGAAGGATGCCGCCGATCGCGCCGGGTCGACGGCTACGGCCGGCGCTCCGAAGTCCGGTGAGCCATCCGCGCGCCGACCGAGCTCGACGTCGAGGGGTGCGTCGCCGACCGCGCCCATCCCAGGGAGCCGGTCGAGCCGACCGCGCTGCTGCGACAGGTGGAGCTCGCAGTTGAGTTCGAGTCGCTCAGCTACGCGTCGGTCCACGGCGTCGTCCAGGAGGTCTGTCTCGAGATCGGCAGGCTCGTCGTCTCCGCGGACGACCTGAACCACCTCGGGGCGTCGCTGACCCTGGCGCTCGACGACGAGGTCGAGATCACCGCGGCCCACAAGGAGGGCCGGGCGATCACCGCGACGGTCGACCCTGAGCCCGGCGCCGACGGATCGCTCGAGACCTTCGGCTTGGCCTCCGACCACGGCAGGCGCGGAGCGGACGACAAGACCCTGGCGTTGGGGGATCTGGCCCCCTGACGCCGGGAGTCCCGGGGGCGATCCGCATCCCGCTGCTCCTGCGAGACTTCGGCCGATGGCCGAGATCAAGAGCTTCATGAAGGCGATCGCCGTGCGGAAGGTTGCGGACCCGAGCGGCTCCGGCGCTCCCACGCGCTACCGCGGAATGGTCTCGCCGGAGTGGTTCGGCCCGCCGGGTCCCAACGGCGGGTTCATCGCGGCGATGATCCTGACGTCGATCCGGGCGGAGATCGCCGACGCCGCGCGGACGCCCCGCTCCTTCACCCTTCACTACCTGAGGCCACCGGTCGAAGGGGAGGTCCAGATCGAGGTCGAGATCGAGCGCTCGGGCCGCACGGCCACGAGCTGCTCGGCGCGGATGATCCAGGACGGGAAGACGGTCGTGATCGGCCTCTGCGTGCTCACCGGCGACTACGAGGGCGACGAGGAGTGGACCCTGGCGCCGCCGGACGTGCCGCCGCCGGAGGAAGCCGACGTGATCGCCGTCGACGAGAACTTCCCCAAGCTCTTCCAGCAGCTCGAGATGCGCGGGCTCTTCGGCTCGGCCCCGTTCACGGGCGGGGAGGAGGCCGTGACCGGCGGCTGGCTGCGGACCCGTGGCGACTCCGGGATGACCCCGGAGCTGCTCTGCTTCTACACCGACGCCTGGTGGCCGGCGCCCTTCAGCGTGATGACCCGCCCGCTCGCCGCTCCCACCTTGGAGCTGACCATGCACTTCCGGACCAAGCCCGATCCCGAGGATCCCTACGTGCTCGCCCGCTTCACGGCTGACGCGTCGATCGACGGCCTCTTCGACGAGCGCGGCGACATCTGGGACCGCAACGGACGCCTGCTTGCGCAGTCCCGTCAGCTCGCCCTCCTGCGGCCCCTCGTCCCGCGTGACTGAGGTGGAGGCGGATCGCCTTCGTTGGCATCGGTCTATGTGACACCAAACTGTGCTATCGTCGCCCACCGGGCGTCTTTCGATCGACGTTCGCCAGGCTGGCCGGATGGCCGGCGGCACTCACTCCCCTCTAATCCCCAAGGGCCAGGACTTACATGGGAATCGCTGAACAAGGCACTCAGGCCGGGCTTCGTGCGTTGCATCGAATCGCGGGCTCGGAGCTGATCGACAGGATCGGCATGCGCAAGACGACCGAGCGTCTCGTCTTCAACGGGACGCGCAACGGGTTCAAGGCCGCGAACGTCGCCGGCCGGACCTTCAAGTCGGTCAACGGCGCGGGCAAGCAGGCACGTCAGAAGCAGGGCAAGCGCCCGACGGGCTTCGACCTCACCCCGACCGACGAGCAGCAGATGCTGATCGAGGCGTTCGGCGACTTCGCCTCCTCGGAGCTGCGCACCGCGGCGGGCGATGCCGACCACGCCTGCGAGGCGCCCGCCGAGCTGCTGGCGCAGAGCACCGAGCTCGGGATCACCACGCTCGGCGTGCCCGAGGAGCACGGCGGCGTCGTCGAGGAGCGCTCGGCGGTGACCACGGCGCTCGTCACCGAGGCCCTCGCGCGCGGGGACATGGGCATCGCCTTCGCCATGCTCGCTCCGGCCGCCGTCAGCACGGCGATCAGCCTCTGGGGCAACGGCACCCAGCAGGGCACCTACCTGCCCGCCTTCACCGGCGAGACCCCGCCCGTCGCCGCCCTTGCGATCCAGGAGCCGAAGCCCCTGTTCGACCCCTTCCGGCTCGACACGACCGCCCGCCGCGACGGTCACGACTTCATCCTCAGCGGGGTCAAGTCGCTGGTCCCGCGCGCCGCGGACGCGGAGCTCTTCGTGATCGCCGCCGACCTTCAGGGCAGCGGTCCCGCCCTGTTCGTCGTCGAGGCCAAGGAAGCGGGCCTCGCGACCCGCCCCGAGCCGGCGATGGGCCTCCGCGCAGCCTCGACCGCCCAGCTCGAGCTGGGCGGAGTCAGGCTCGGCAAGGACGCCCTGCTGACCGAGGACGCGGGCGACTACGCCGACTGCATCCGCCTCGGTCGCGTCGCCTGGTGTGCGATGGCGCTGGGCACCGCGCACGGTGCGCTCGACTTCCTCATCCCCTACGTCAACGAGCGCAAGGCGTTCGGCGAGCCGATCAGCCACCGGCAGGCCGTCGCCTTCAACATCGCCGACATCGGTATCGACGTCGAGAGCATGCGGCTGCTCACCTACCGCGCCGCCAGCCTCGCCGACCAGGGCAAGGACTTCGCTCCGGCGACCGCCGCCGCGCGCGAGATGTGTCGCACGAAGGGGGCCAAGATCGGTTCCGACGCCGTCGGGCTGCTCGGCGGCCACGGCTACGTCAAGGAGTACCCGGTCGAGCGCTGGTATCGAGACCTGCGCTCCGCCGGCGTCATCGAGGGAGCTCTGCTGGTCTGATGATCAACCTGGAAGTACCGAAGAAGTTCGTCCCGCTGCTGGAGCAGGCCAACGCGGTCGCGAAGAAGATGCTGCGGCCGATCTCGCGCAAGTACGACCTCGCCGAGCACGAGTACCCCAAGGAGCTCGACATGCTCGCGTCGCTGATCGACGGCATGGAGGACGGGGGCAGCTCCTCCGGCGCGGGCGCCGCGGGCGTCAGCCAGGCCGAGAGCAACGGCGACGGCGGTAACCGCAACGGCTCCAACATGGCCTCGGCGCTCTCGATCATGGAGATGTGCTGGGGCGACGTCGGCTTGCTGCTGACGATGCCGCGCCAGGGTCTCGGCAACTCGGCGATCGCCTCGGTCGCCAGCGACGAGC
>CAZXKG010000043.1:5131-20643 GCA_964641695.1 uncultured Conexibacter sp. | reverse complement strand
CCGCCGGTGGAGCCCATCCCTCCCTCAGAGCTCCGCATCGGCCTGGTCTCCAACTCCCAGGGCTGGCATATGAACTCCCAGCACGTGCTCGATCTGACCGTTCCCTCAGGCGTCAAGTGGGTCCGCGAGGACTTCGACTGGGAGGTGATCGAGCCCCGCGACGATCGCTGGCGCTGGGAGCGCTACGACAACCTGATGATCCAGTCGGCGGCCCGCGACATCCGCGTGCTCCCGCTGCTGATGAGCACCCCCGAGTGGGCAGGCTCGGCCTGGAACGAGATCCCCGCCGACCCGACCGAGTTCGCCGAGATGACCGCTCAGGTGGTCGCTCGCTACGGCCCCGGTGGAACCTTCTGGGACTCCCACCCCGAGATCGCCGCCTACGCGCCCGAGCACTTCGAGATCTGGAACGAGCCCTACCTCGAGTACTTCTCCGCCGGTGGGGTCCAGCCTGCTCGCTACGCCCGCCTGGTCAAGGCCGCCTCACAGGCCGGCGCCCAGGCCAACCCGGCGGTGAAGTTCCTGATCGAGGCCGACAAGGGAACCGGCAGCGATCCGCGCAACAAGTTCATCGACCGCATGTACGAGGCGGTTCCCGACCTCAACGACTACTTCGATGCCGTCGCCGTGCACCCCTACGCCAGCGACTCCGCCCCCGACGAGTACCGCGACGGCTGGGGCTTCACCCGCTTGGAGGCGGTCCGCGAGCGCTTCGTCGCCCACGGCGGCTCCGACAAGCCGCTCTGGATCACCGAGGTGGGCTGGTCGACCTGCCCCAAGCCGGTCAACCGCGACTGCGTGAGCGAGCGCCAGCAGGCCGACTACACAGCGCAGATGTTCGAGCTGCTGCGCACCAAGTACTCCAGCTACGTCGATGCCGTCTTCCTCTACCGGCGCGAGGATCTCAACGACAACCCCTCCGACAAGGAGGGCTGGTTCGGGCTCGAGCGCCTCGACGGCAGCAAGAAGCCCGCCTACGACGTGGTTCGTCAGGCGACGGGGGCGATCGGGTCCTGACCCGCCGTCTCGCGCGCCCTCCGACTCAGTCGGGTTGGGCCGCCGGAGCCAGGTACTCGGAGTAGCCGCTGGGCCGCTCGCGAGTTCCGCAGACGACGAGGCCGATCGGCTCGGTTCCGTGCTGTTGGAGGATCGTCCGCGCCCGCTCCGCGTCCTGCCGCATGGTCCAGAACGTGCGCCCGACGACGACGCAGGCATCGATCGCCTCGATCCCGAGCAGCGTCTGCGTGTCGGCGACCGGCAGCAACGGCGGCGTGTCGATGATCACGATGTCCACCTCCTCGGAGAGCTCGGTGAGCAGCTCGCCCATGCGCTCGCCCCGCAGCAGCTCCGAAGGGTTCGGTGGCGGCGGTCCGGCAGCGATCAACGCCAGGTTCGGGATCCCGGTCGGGCTCACGACCCGCTCCGCCGGCATCTCGCGGGCGAGTGCCGTGCTCAGGCCGACATCCATCCGCGGCCGGTCGAAGTGACTGGTCAGGCTCGGACGCCGCATGTCGGCCTCGACCAGCGCGACGCGCTGTCTGCCCGCCGCCATCGAGCGGGCGAGGTTGGCGGCCACGGTCGTCTTGCCCTCGCCCGGGACTGCGCTGGTGATGAGCAGCACCTTGATCGGCTTCCACGCCGATCTGTAGTCGATCGTGCTCCTCAGGATCCGGTACGGCTCGGCGACGGTCGCATCGTCGAGGGAGCGGCCGAAGGTGGCCTGCGGGATCGCCGCCAGCGAACGCACCCGGTAACGGCGTTCGAACTCGTCGACCGTCTTCAGCCTGCGGTCGAGGAGATCCAGGAAGAAGGCGAGTCCGATCCCCAGGACCAACCCGAAGACGAAGCCCAGCGCAGCATCCCGTCGCGGCGTCGGCGAAACCGGATCGGACGGGATCGACGCCGTCTCGACGACCTCCGCGTTGCCGGTCTGCACCGACTCGAGCAGCGCCAGGGTCCGGCGCGCCTGCTCCAGCTCGTCGCGCTCGTCGGTCGCCCCGGAAGGCAGGTTCTCCAACCTGCTGTCGATCAGCCGCCGGCCCTGTCGCACCTTCTCCTGATCGCTCTCGCGACGGAAATCGACGTAGCTCTCGGCGAACGAGTCGGCGATCGAGGCGGCGAGCTCCGGCTCCAGGCTGCGCGCGGTGATGTCGACCAGGTCGGTGTTCTCCTGCGCGTCGATGTTGACGGCGTCGAGCAGGTCGTCGGCGCTGATGTCGAGGCCGAGATCGTCGACCACGAGCTGCGCGACCTCGGTCGAGCGCACCAGCTCGGCGTTGGTTGCGGCATCGCGCTGGGGATCGCTGGAGGCCTCGAACAGGGTGGTACCGGCGACCGCAACGCTGAGGCCGGGATCGCGGAAGAGGAGCTCCGAGCTGGCCTCGTACTCGTTGTCGGAGGCGAGCGCGAAGACCAGCGCGGCGGCGGTGCAGGTGACGACCGCCGCGGCGACGACCCACCAGCGCTCGCGGATGACCCGCCAGGCATGCAGCAGCGGGGAGTCCTCGACGAGCTCGCCGTACGGGCGCCCGTAGGACGCGAACCGCTTGGAATCGCTCATTGAAGTTCCTCGGACGGGATCATCGGCGCGCCGAGCTTATCCGCTCATCCGGAGGACAACGGGTGCGTCGGGGCGCTCTTGGCAGGCCGAAGCCGGTCACCTCGAGAACGCGAGATGACCGGCTTCGGCGAAGTTCAGTTGGTCTGGCGGTCCTGCAGACGATCCAGCGTCAGGAACGTGGCTCGCGAGCCACTGCACGGGACATCGCGAGGCCGATCAGCAGCAGCAGCAGGCCACCACCGGCGGCCAGGCCTACGTCCAATCCGGTGAACGGGAGGGAGCTGCCGCTTGGGTCGGATGTACCGGTCCCGGAACCGCCGGAGCCGCTACCGCCACCGACAGCCACCAGCTCGCTGCTCTGCCCGCTGTAACCGGACGACGAGGCGTTCTGCGCCATCGCAGATGGGGCGAAGGCGAGAACGGCGACGATTGAGGCCAGGCCGAGGATCTTGGTAATTCTCTTCACTTCTAAACCTCTCAAAATGACCAGCCACCATCGCTGAGCTTCGTATCTCTATTGGGGGCAGGCCGACAGACGGAACGGGTTGTCGGTGCTCAGCAGCTACAGATCGTTACAGATCCGGCCGGAAAGGACAACCCTGGAATGACTATTCGCAAAATCGCGTTTCATGAGTCGGGCCTACGACCGAGCATGCCTCGGCCAGTAGACGGCGGTTTATCTCCTGCAAAGTGAGGGGTTCCGGGCCCTGCGCCCGGCGCATCACGGTGCGGATGAAACGATCCCGGGGGTTGAGCGCGGCCGCTTGCTGCAAGTGGACGGTCGCGGCTTCGACGTCGCCGTCGAGCGCTTCCAGGGCGCCGAGCTCGAGCAGCGCGTACCAGTTCGTGGGCTCGCGCTCCAGGGCTGCGGCGAACGCCGATCGGGCTCGCCCGCGATCGTCGAGGCTGCTCGCGATCGCACCGGCGGTCAGATCCGGGCGGGCGCTGAACGGATCGAGGGAGCGGGCCCGATCGAGACGCGCGAACGCCGCGTCGGGGTCGCCACCCCATGAGGAGGCCGCGGTCGAGACCTCGCGCGCCGAGAGCCAGGCCGGGGCCAGCGCGACCACGGCGAGGAGCCCGACGAGCACCGCAACCACGATCGGGATCGGGCCCGACCGGCCGCTCGCAGAGGCGGCCGGCGCCGGCGCCGGTTCGTCGCCTCGGCGCGCTTCGAGCGCGGCTGCGACGCCGAGCCAGGCGACGACGACGCCGCTGATCGCCACGAAGCTCCAAAGCCAATCGCCGGCGCTGTGCAGAAACCAGTAGGCGAAGCTCGCGAGGGCGACCGCGGCAACGCCTCGCGCTGCCGGATCTCGCCCCCCGCGCACGCGCAGCCGGACGGCCGCGATCAGCATCGCGACGAACGCCCCGGCGAGCAACAGGGCACCGATCAGCCCCAGCCCACCCAGGGTTCGCAGCGGCAGGCTGTGGGGGAACAGAGGTTGCTCCTCGCTGCGGCGCTCGCGGATGTAGTCGACGGCGAAGTTGTCCGCGCCGGTGCCGATCACGGGCGCGCGGTCGACCTGCTCCTCGACCGCGACGCGCCAGAAGTCGTAGCGGTTGCTGCCGAGATCACCGCTGAAGCGCGTGTCGCCCAACTCGCGCACGTCGTAGCCCCCCTTGAAGTCCTCCCAGCGATCGCCGAGCCAGTCGAACGGCCCGAAGGCGACCGCGACGATCAACGCCGCCGCCACGATCCCGCCGGTGGCGACGCCGAGCCCCTTGCGGGAGGCTCGCACGACCCGATCGCTGACGCGGAGGCGGGAATCGACGAAGCCGTTCAACATCCCCGCACCCAGCAGGACGAGGAAGGAGAGCGCCATAGCGTCGCGTGCAGAGGCAAGCGCAGCGCCGATATCCCCGCCCTCCTCGCCCGTCTGGAAGACGTCGAGGATCGGTCCCGAGGCAAGCGCCGTCGCCGCCAGCACCGGGGCCAGGGCGATCAGGGTACGAACTCGGAGCGGGGCGACGATCAGGTAGATCAGCAACGCGATCGGGAAGACGTAGACCGCGCCACGGCTCTGCGGGAGCAGGGCGATCTGCAGGGTCAGGCCCGCGACCGCGAGCAGCACCCCTCGCAGCGGCCACGACACGTAGGAGCGGGAGGCGAGGAAGACGGCCGGCCAGAACGCGCCGACGAAGAGGGCGGCGGCGGCGTTCGCGTAGTTGGTGGGCTCGGCGAACCTGCCGTTGACGAACGAGAGCGCGGCGTCGCTCGCCCCGGCGGCGGAGAGGACCGCCCAGACCCCGATCGCGCCGATCCCAAGCGCGTACGCCGCCATCGCGACCGTAGCCGTGTGCGGCTTCCAGGGGATCAGCGCGAACAGCGCGAAGATCAGGACGAAGATCAACGCCCGGTCGGCCGCCTCGAAGGCGATGCCCCTCACCCCGGCCCAGCCGATCGAGGCGAACGACCAGATCGCGAAGGCGACTAGCAACCCGAGGCCGACGGCGGCGGGAACGCCGAGCGCGTCGAGTCGCGGACGCCTGACCAGGAGGACGACGATCAGCAGGCCGGCGAGCAGCAGCCCCACCGGGTAGGTGATCGTCTGCTTGAAGCCGCCGTCGACGGCGGCGAGCAGCAGCAGCGCGCCGACCGCGAGCAACCCGGGGGCGAGCTCCCCGAGCTCTTCGAGGGCGCGGCCACGCTTGCTGGGCAGCCCCGCCCCCATGCTCACACGGCCGGCTCGTACCGCTCCGACTCCTCCTCGTAAGCGCGAGTCGCGAGGTCGTGCTCGCTCGGCGTCCCGATGTCGTACCAAGCGCCGTCGAAGGCGTACTTGCTCACGGGCTCGCCGGCGGCGATCAGCTGCAGGACGAGGTCGGGGAAGTCGATCCTGCCCTCCGGCAAGGACGCGATCGCCTCTTGCCCGTAGACGTAGATGCCCATGCTGACCTCGTAGTGGAGGGTCGGCTTCTCGACGTAGCCGCTCACCTCATGCCCCTCGCCCTCGATCACGCCGAGTTGGATGTGCACGTCGCGGGTGTGGGTGGCGATCGTCAGCGCTGCGCTCGAGCGCTCGTGGAAGCGCATCAGCTCCGCGTAGTCGAGCGTGGTCAGGATGTCGCCGTTCATGACCAGCAGCGGCTCGTCGGTGCGCTCGAGATCGCGGATCGCCCCGGCGGTCCCCAGCGGCTCGTCCTCCCAGTGGTAATGGACCTCCAGCCCCTCGGGAACGGCGTTGCTCTCGGTCAGATAGGCCTTGATCAACTGCCCGAGGTGGGCGACGCAGAGGTCGACGCGGGTGAAGCCCACGGCGGCGAGCTGGCGGATGATCAGCTCGAGGATCGGCCGCTCGCCGACCGGGACCAGCGGCTTGGGCAGGACCGTCGTGTACGGCGCCAGCCGGGTACCAAGGCCTCCGGCGAGGATCGCGGCTCTCACCGCGCGCCCCCGGCCGCCAGATAGCGCTCGGAGATCGCGTGGTTGGTGTAGAAGCTCGAGCGGACGGGGAAGTCCACGTAGGCGCCGGCCTCCACCGCCCGGGCCAGCGCCGCGACGCTGCCGGGAACGCGGTGGTCGGGCACGTACCCGAGCCGATCGCGGATCTTGTCGAAGTTGACCCGGTAGTTGCGGGGATCCCGCCCACCCTCCTCGAACTCGACCCGGCCGGTCCCGCCGATCGCCTCCTGGACGACCTCGACGACCATGCGCTTGGTGTAGTTCTCGTCGGTGTGGCCGACGTTGAAGACCTCGCCGTCGACCTGCTCGGCGGGGGCGGCGAAGGCGGTCAACACGGCCTTGGCGATATCGCGCACGTGGCAGTAGGGGCGCCAGGTGTCGGCGTCGTAGACCACGAGCTCCTCGCCCGCCGAGAGGGTGCGGGTGAACTCGGCGATCGTCAGGTCGAACCGCATCCGCGGCGAGAGCCCGTAGGCCGTCGAGATCCTCAACACGGTGGGCGTGAAGTCGACCCCGCGTCCGGCGGCCGCGAGGATGCGCTTCTCCAGCTCGACCTTGTGCTCGGCGTAGAGCGACACGGGTGCCAGCTCGCTCTCCTCGGTCGCGGGATCGTCACTGGTGCGGAGGCCGTAGTTGCTGCAGGTCGAGGTGAAGACGAAGCGATCGATCCCACGGCCCTCGAGCCGCTCGATCAGGGCCGAGCAGCCCTGCAGGTTGATCGAGTCGGAGAGCTCGGGGTAGGTCTTGGTGATCGGATCCCCGACCAGGCCCGCGAGCAGGGCGACGTCGGTGACGCCGTCGAGCGCGCGCTCGACCGCCTCCGGGTCGCGGAGGTCGCCGTAGACGAACTCGAATCCGGGGACCTCGAGCAGGGGCGCGATCGCGGCGCCGTGGTCGAAGATCAGGCGGTCGAGGACGCGCACGGAGTACCCGGCGTCGAGCAGGCGACCGCAGAGGACGTTGCCGACGTAGCCGGCCCCGCCGACGACGAGAACCTTCCTCCCTGCTCCCGCGTCGAGTCCGGCCGTCATCTCACTGCTGTTCGAAGTCTCCACGGTCCCTCGCATCGGCATCGCGAACCGATGCTTTAGCCGCGCAAGGGATCGGACGACGCGAGTCGGCGATCACCCGGGTCCGACTCCGCCCGAGCCACCGCCGCCGACGTCCTCGGTGGTCGTCGTGTCGGTGGTGTCGGTGGTCGTGGTCTCGGTCGTCGTCGGCTCCGTCGTGGTGGTCGTCGTCGGCTCCGTCGTGGTCGTGGTGGTCGGAGCCGTCGTGGTCGTCGGAGCCGTCGTCGTCGGCGCCGTGGTCGGAGCCGTCGTGGTCGTCTCGTCGTCTCCGCCGCCCGCGAGCGCGATCACGGCGATCGCCAAGCCGATGATCACCGCCACAAGGAGCCCGATCGCAACCTTCTGGCCGGTGCTCATCCCACCGCCGCCCTGAGGCGGTTGGCCTCCGTACTGCCCCTGCCCTTGGCGGGGGTCCTCGTCGGGCGGCATCACGCGGGTCGGATCCTCACTCATACCGGCAGTCTACGCCGACGGTCGCCGATCTCCTGCCAGCAGGCTCGCGTAGACCCGCTCGGTGCCGTCGAAGGTCTGCTCGCGCGTGAAGGACTCGCAGGCACGGGCGCGGGCGGCCTGGGCGCGGGCCGCCGCCGCCGCGGGGTCGTCGAGGACGGCGCCGATCCCGGCGGCGAGCGCATCTGCATCGCGCGGCGCGACGAGCAGCCCGGAGCGGCCGTCGACGACCGCCTCCGGGACGCCGCCCACCGCCGTGACCACGCACGGCGCCCCGATCGACATCGCCTCGAGAACGCCGTATGGGAACGATTCGAACCAGGCCGGGTTGACGAAGACGTCGGCCGCCGCAAGCAGACCACGGACCCCCTCGACATGACCGGCGAGCAGCAGCGTCCCCTCCAGCCCCAGCGCCCGGACCTGCGCAGTGAGCTCCTCCCGCTGGGGGCCCCCTCCGGCGACCACCACCTGCAGACCCGGGTAGCGACCTCGGAGGCGCGCGGTCGCTTCGACCAACGTCGTCACCCCCTTGCGCGGGAACAGCTCCGAAACCGAGACGACGAGCGGTCCGCGCTCCCCGGCGCGGTCGATCCCCAGCCGCGCCGGCAGCTCAGGATCCGGAGCCGGATCACCCTCCACAGGTACGACGCCGTTGTGGACCACGGACGTCCGCCCGTGCGCGCCCAGCGACTCGGCGATCCGGCGCTCGTCCTCACAGACGCAGAGCACGTGCGAGGTCAGCGGCATCAGCGAGCGCTCGATCGCCCGGTAGGCAGCTGGGCGCAGGCGGCCGTCGAACTCGTCGAGGAAGGGATAGCGATGCGGGGTGTGGATCAGGGGAGCCCGGCGGAAGACAGCCCTCGCGAGCCGCCCGACGACCCCCGCCTGCGCACCGTGGGCGTGAATCAGATCCGGCCGGAAGCTCCGATAGGCAGCCCCGACCGCGCGCACGGCTCCGGCGGTCGCGCCGGGATCGAACCCACGGGGGATCGCCGCCGGCAGGTGCGGCACCTCGAACTCCCCCGGAACATCTCCGGGCCCGTGCTCGGGACCGCAGACGGCAACCTCGTGCCCACGTCGGGCGAGCTCGGCGCTGAGCCCCCTGACGTGGGCGAACGTCCCCCCGGTCCGCGGCCTGAAGACGATCAGGATGCGAGCCAAGGGGCGACCTAACCCGAGACGGACGAGGCTCCGGCGAGCGCCTCGCCGAGGATCGCGAGCCCACGGCCGAGCGTCCCCTCGTCGATCGTCAGCGCCGGCAGGAGTCGGATCGTCTCAGGGTTGGGCGCGTTGACGACCGCTCCGGCCGCCAGCGCCGCCCGCGCCACCTCGCGTGAGTCGACGCCCTCGGCGAGCGCCAGGCCGAGCATCAGCCCCCTGCCGCGGACGCCGGCGACCTGCTCCAGCGGCTCGAGCGCCGCGCGCACCTGCCGCCCACGCTCGCCGACGTTCGCGAGTACCCCTGGATCGGAGAGCACCTCGATCGCCGCCAGTGCCGCGCGGGCGCAGATCGGACCACCGGCGAAGGTGGAGCCGTGCTCGCCCAGCACGAGGCCGTCGCCGATCGACGGCGCGATCACGCAGGCGCCGACCGGGAGCCCGCCGCCCAGGGCCTTGGCTGCGGTCATCACGTCGGGCACGACGGGGCCGTCCTCGTAGGCCCAGAAGGCTCCCGTCCTCCCCATCCCGGTCTGGATCTCGTCGAAGTAGAGCAGCGCTCCCACCGAGTCGCAGGCCTCGCGCGCGGCGAGCAGCACCTCCTCGGCGATCGGGTGGATCCCCGACTCACCCTGGATCGGCTCCATCAGGATCGCCGCCGTGCTCTCGCCGACCGCGGCTCGGAGCGCGTCGGGATCGTCCCGCGGGACCGTGACGAACCCCGCGGGCAGCGGCCCGAACAGATCCTCGCGCGCCAGCCGCGGGGTCGCCGACAGCGCCGCCATCGTGCGGCCGTGGAAGGCGAAGTCGAGGACGACGATCTCGGGGCGTTCGATGCCGCGCTCGTGTGCGTGGCGCCGGACGAGCTTGATCCCGCACTCGTTCGCCTCCGTGCCGGAGTTCGTCAGGAACGCCCTGCCGCCCAGCGACGTCTCGACCAGCCGCTCGCTCAGGCGCAGCGCCGGCTCGGAGTAGAAGAGGTTGGAGGAGCCGCCGAGCTCGGCCGCCTGCTCGGTGATCGCGGCGACGATCCGCGGATGGCAGTGGCCGGCGTTGTGGACCGACAGACCGCTGAAGAGGTCGACGTACTCCTTGCCGGAGGAGTCCCAGAGCTGCGAGCCCGCCCCGCGGACGAACTCGACGTCGTATCGCGGGTAGGTCGGCATCGCGTAGCGCTGCTCGAGCGCCCTCAGCTCGGCGATCCTCGCGCTCACATCGCTCATGGCGTCACCATCGTGCCGATCCCGGCATCGGTGAACAGCTCCAGCAGCAGGCTGTGCGGGCGCCTGCCATCGAGGATGTGCGCCGACTGCACGCCGCCGTCGATCGCCTCGCAGCAGGCGGCCAGCTTCGGCCGCATGCCCCCGTCGAGGGACGGCAGCGACGCCCGGACCTCGCCCACGGTCGCCCGCGAGATCAGCGAGTTGGGATCCTCGGCGCTCTCACGCCAGCCCTCGACGTCGGTCAGGAAGATCGCCTTGTAGGCCGGCAACGCCGCCGCCACCTTGCCCGCGGCGGAGTCGGCGTTGACGTTGTAGGAATGGCCGTCGCGATCGCTGCCGGCGCCGGCGATCACCGGGATGAAGTCACTGGCGATGTGGTTGAGGACGCCGACGTCGACCCGCTCGATGTCGCCGACGAAGCCGACCTTGTCCGCCTCGGCGACCGGCTTGATCTCGAACATCGTCCCGTCCTCGCCGGAGAGCCCGACGGCCGGCTGCCCGTGCCGGTTGAGCCGCTGGACGATGTCGGAGTTGATCTTGCCGAGCAGGACCATCTTCGCGATCTCGACCGTCTGCGCGTCGGAGACGCGAAGCCCGTCGACGAACTTCACCTCGAGCCCGAGGCGGTCCATGTAGTCGCTGATCTCGGGCCCGCCACCGTGCACGATCACCGGGTTCAGGCCCACGTACTTGAGCAGGACGACGTCGCGCGCGAAGTCGTCTTTGAGCTGCTCGTCGCGCATCGCCGCGCCGCCGTACTTGATCACGACCGTGCGGCCGTGGAACTCCTTGATGTAGGGCAGCGCCTCGAGCAGCGTCTCGGCGCTGCCTGCGGCCGCCACCGCTCTCTCCTCGGCTGTCTTGTGATCGGTCATGTCCTGTACTCCGCGTTGATCCGGATGTAGTCGTGGGTGAGGTCGCTGAAGAACACGTGGGCCCGCTCGCCGCCTCGTCGCAGGTCGACGGCCAGCTCGACCTCGCCGGCCTCGCCCCCGACCTCGTCGGAGTCGATGTGATCCGCCCCCAGCTCCTCCAGCTCCTCGCCCTCCAGCGCCTGACCGGCCGCCTGGGCGATCCGACCCCAGTTGGGATCGCGCCCGTAGAGCGCGGTCTTGACCAGGGGCGAGTTCGCGATCGCCCGCGCGGTGCGCTCGGCCTCCTCGCCGCTCGCGGCGCCTCGCACCTCGATCCGCCCGGCGCGGGTCGCCCCCTCGCCGTCGAGCACGATCTCCAGCGCGAGCTGCAGCAGCACGGCTTCGAGCAGGCCGCTGGGAAGCTCCTCGCCGCTGGCGCCGCTCGCCTGCAGCATCACCGTGTCGTTGGTCGACATCTGCCCGTCGACGGTGATCCGCTCGAAGGAGCCGTCGACCGCCGAGCGCAGGGTCGCCTCGGGGTCGGCGACGACCGCGTCGGTCTGCACGAAGCAGAGCATCGTCGCGAACCCGGGCTCGATCATCCCCGCCCCCTTCGCCTGCGCCGAGAGGGTGACGCCACCCACCTGGACGCAGCACCGCTTCGGCCCCTTGTCGGTGGTCATGATCGCGGCGGAGAAGCTCTCCCCCCCGGTCGCGGCGAGCGCCTCGGCCGCGACGTCGATCCCCTCGAGCACCAGCTTGGTGTCCAGCGGGAGGCCGATCACGCCGGTCTCGGCGACGGCGACCGCCTCCGGCGCCACTCCGATCGCCGTCGCGCAGCGTTCCTGCATCGCGACGGCGTCCGCGTATCCCTGCTCGCCGGTGGCGGCGTTCGCGTTGCCGCTGTTGACGACGGCGGCCCGCAGCGACCCGGTCCCGCAGCGATCGCGGCAGACCCGCACCGGCGCTGCGGCAGCGGCATTGCGGGTGAGCAGCAGGGCGGAGGACACCTCGGGCGCGTCGCAGACGACGATGCCGACGTCGGTGCCGCCGCTGGCCTTCAGCCCGGAGGCGACGCCGGCGGCGCGGAAGCCGGGTGGCAGAGTCGTCGACTCGAGCTCGACGACCCCGGCCGGCGGCTGCACCCAGCGCGAGCGGAAGAAGCCCTGACCGTCGCTCATGACAGGCCCTCGCCCTCGTCGAGCCCGAGCATCAGGTTCAGGTTCTGGATCGCCTGGGAGGCGGCTCCCTTCCAGAGGTTGTCGATCGCGCCGAACGCCATCACCCGGCCGCCGCCGTCCACCTCGACATGGATGCGGCAGTCGTTGGAGTCGCGCACGTCGCGGACCCCCGGAGGCGCGTCGACCATGGTCACGAACCGCTCGCCGGCGTAAGCCTCCTCGTACATCCTCCGCAGCTCGTCGGCCTCGACCGGACGCGTGGTCCGCACGTAGCAGCTCACCAGCTCGCCCTGGTCGAGCGGCATCAGGTGCGGCACGAAGGTGAGCGAGATCTGATCGCTCGCCTCCGGTGCAAGCGACTCCAGCTCCTGCTTGATCTCGGGCCAGTGCCGGTGGCCGCCGACCTTGTAAGGGCTCGCGTTCTCGGTCAGGGTCGAGAAGTGCAGGCTGTCCCCCCCGCCCCTGCCGGCGCCGGAGACGCCGGACTTGGCGTCGACGACGACATCCTCGATCAGCCCGGCCTTGGCGAGCGGCGCCAGCGAGAGCACCGTCGCCGTCGGGTAGCAGCCGGGGTTGGCGACCAGCTCCGCCTCCCTCACCTGCTCCCGGTACAGCTCGGGAAGGCCGTAGACGGCATCGGCGAGCAGCTCGGGCGCCGAGAGCTCCCCGTACCACTGCTCGTAGACGTAGGGATCGCGGATCCGGAAGTCCGCGGAGAGATCGACCACGAGCAGGCCGAGCTCCCGCAGGCCGGCGACCACCGGCGCCGAGGCGCCGTGAGGGTAGGCGACGATCGCCGCCTCGCACTCCTCGATCGCGTCGATGTCGAGCTCGCTCAGCGTCAGCGGTACCCGGTAGCGCGGGTAGAGCTCGGCGAGCGGCTTGCCGGCGTCGGAGCGCGAGGTGACCTGGACGAGCTGCAGGCGCGGATGCCTCCAGACGAGGTCGGCAGCGAGCGCGCCGGCGAACCCGGACGCTCCGGCGACGAGCACGCGGGCGGCGGGATCGCCTTCGAGCGGCTGCCGGAAGATCGAGGGGTCAGCCACGGAGCTCACCTCCTCGCGCCGCCAGGGCGTCGACGATCGCGCTTCTGGACTCCGCCACCTCGGCGTCGGTGAGGGTCCGCTCGGCAGCCTGGAACTCCAGCCGCAGGCTGACACTCCGCTTGCCCTCGCCGACCTGCTCGCCCTCGTAGAGGTCGAACACCTCCACCGACCGCAACAGCTCCCCGCCGGCGTCCCGGATCGTCGTCTCGACGTCGGCGGCGCTCAGCTCGTCGCCCGCGACGACCGAGAGATCCTCGATCACGGCGGGATGAGACATCACGTCCTCGTAGCGCTCCTCGCCGGCCGTCGCGGCGCTCAGCAGCGGCGCGGCATCGATCTCGAAGGCGACACCGGCCCGGATCCCGAGCTCGTCGAGCAGGCTCGGGTGCAGCTCCCCGATCCAGCCGATCGGCCGTCCGCCGAGGCTGACCGTCGCGGCCTTCGCCGGGTGCAGGAACTCACGGCCGCCCGGAGCGAAGGAGAGCCCGACCCCGAGCGTTCCGGCGAGCAGCTCGAGCAGACCCTTGGCGTCGTAGAAGTCGGCGGCAGCGGGTGCGTCGCGCCAGGAGGTGGACCGCAGCGGACCGATGATCAGCGCCGCGAGCCGGTGCGGCTCGGCGACCACGGCGGGCCGATCCCCCGCGAACGCGCCGGCCGGCGATCCGCCGACCGCCGCAGGGCGCTCGGGCAGGTAGACGCGACCCGACTCGAACAGGGCGAGCCGGTCGGCCCCACGAGCGAGGTTGTGGTGGGCCGCGGTGAGCAGGCCGCCGATCAGATCGGTCCGCATCGCCGCCTGATCGGCGGAGAGCGGGTTGTGGACGATCACCGGATCGATCGCGGCGAGCCCGGGGATCCCGCCCCGCGCGCGGTCGACGAAGCTCCAGGAGATCGCCTCGTCGAGGCCGGAGTCGCGGAGGAGATCCTCGATCCGGCGCAGGAGCTTCTGGTGGGCGAGGAGGCGACCGCGACCCTCGGTCCGCGCCGGCAGCGTCGCGGGCAGATGCTCGTCGAGCCCGTGGACCCTGGCGATCTCCTCGATCAGGTCGACCTCGCGAACGATGTCGAAGTGGCGGTCGGGCGGCACCGTGACGGTGATCTGCTCCTCGCCGCTTCCGTCGACGCCCTGGACGTCGAAGCCGAGCCGCCGCAGGTGCTCGCGCGACTCCGCCGGCGCCACCGCCATCCCGAGCAGGCCGTCGATCCGCCGCTGTCGGGCGGTGACGTCGTGGAGCTCGAACTCGGCGGCCTTCGCGTCGACGTCGATCGTTCCCGGGACCAGCCGGGCGCCGCAGAGCTCGACCATCAGCCGCGAGGCGATCCGTTGGGCGCGCATGGTCAGCGCCGGGTGGATGCCCTTCTCGAAGCGGGTCGAGGCCTCGGAGCGCAGCGCGAGCATGTTCGAGCTGCGCAGCACGTTGGTCCCGTCCCAGCTCGCGACCTCGAGCAGCACCCGCGCGGTCGATCCGGAGACCTCCGACCGGCCGCCGCCCATGATCCCCGCGATCGCCGTCGGGCCCTCGCGGTCGCAAACGAGCACCGTCTCGGGATCGACGACCCGCTCGACCTCGTCCAGCGTGGTGAGCTTCTCCCCCTCCTTGCCGAGCCTGACGGTCAGCTCGCCGCCGGGGACGCGATCGAGGTCGAAGGAGTGAAGCGGCTGGCCGGTCAGCAGCATCACGTAGTTGGTGATGTCGACCACGTTGTTGATCGGCCGTTGGCCGGCCGCGACCAGACGCGCCTTCAGCCACAGCGGCGAGGGACCGACCTCGACATCCGTGAAGACGCGGGCCGTGAAGCGCGGGCAGAGCTCGGGCACCTCGACCGTGACGGACGCGTGGTCGGAGGCCTCGCCCTCGCCGGTCGCCTCGGCGTCCTCCTCCCAGGGCGGCGGCGCCAGCGACGCCCCGCTGAAGGCGTGGATCTCCCGGGCGACCCCGTAGACGCCGAGGCAGTCGGGGCGGTTCGGCGTGATCTCGAGCTCCAGCACCGTGTCGGCGATCGCCACGTGCTCAGACAGCGGTGTGCCCGCCGCCACGCCGCCCAGCTCGGCGGTCAGCTCGGCGATCCCGTTTGCATCCTCGCCGAGCTCCATCTCGGTCTCGGAGAGGATCATGCCCGCCGACTCGACGCCACGGAGCTTGGCTTCGCCGATCTTCGTCCCGTTGGGCAGCTCGGCCCCCGGGAGGACGACGGCGACCGTCTGCCCGGCTGCGACGTTCGGCGCCCCGCAGACGATCGTCCGCGGCTCGGCCCCGCCCGCGTCGACCGTGCAGACCCGCAGCCTGTCGGCGTTGGGATGGGGCTCGGCGCTGAGCACCTTCGCGATCACGTAGCCCTCGGCCGAGGGTGCGCCCGCGGAGACGATCCGCTCGACCTCGGTGCCGGTCATCGACAACCGCTCCGCGAGCAGCCGCGGGTCCGATCCCAGCTCACCGAGATCGCCGAGGTACTCCTGCAGCCACCGCATCGGCGCCCTCATCGGAACTGCTCCAGCAGGCGAACGTCGTTCTCGTAGAACATCCGCAGGTCGGGGACGCCGTGCTTGAGCATCGCGATCCGCT
>CAZXKG010000043.1:0-5121 GCA_964641695.1 uncultured Conexibacter sp. | reverse complement strand
AGGAGCGTCGTCGTCGAAACGGGCGACGACCAGCCCCTGGACCCGCTCGGGGTCGTATCCGGACTCCCGCACGAAGCCGAACACGTTCGGGTCGACCATCCCGGCGCCGAGGATCTCGAGCCAGCCCGTGCCCTTGCAGAGGCTGCAACGCTCGCCCTCGTAGACCCCGGTGGCGCCGCAGCGGAAGCAGGAGACGTCGACCTCGACGCTCGGCTCGGTGAAGGGGAAGAAGTGGGGCCTGATCCGCACCTCGCGCTCGGGCCCGAAGATCGCGCGGGCGAAGGCCAGGAGGGTGCCGTGGAGGTCGGCGAGGGTGATGTCCTCGGCGACGGCCAGGCCCTCGACCTGGTTGAACATCGGCGTGTGGGTGGCGTCGGAGTCCCGCCGGTAGGTCCGGCCGGGGACGATGATGAAGATCGGCGGCTCCTGCGTCTCCATGCCCCGCACCTGCATCGGCGAGGTGTGCGTCCGCAACAGCACGTCGCGGGGACCGGGCGGCGCGCTCAGGGGCAGCCCGTCGGATCCGACCAGGGCCGGATCGGGTCCGAGCGTCGCCGGATCCACGTAGAAGGTGTCCTGGAGCATCCGGGCCGGATGCCCGGGCGGGTAGTTGAGCGCCGTGAAGTTGTAGTAGTCGAACTCGACCTCGGGCCCCTCCATGACCTCGTAGCCGAGGCCGACGAAGATGTCCTCGATCTCCCGCCGCGTCCGGGTGAGCGGGTGGAGATGACCGCCTCGCACCGGCGGGGTTCCCGGCAGCGTCACGTCGATCCGCTCGCTCGCCAGGCGCCGATCGAGCTCGGCCCGACGCCGGGTCTCGAGCGCGGCGTCGAGCAGACCCTCGAGCTCGACCCGCGCCTGGTTGCCGGTCTTGCCGACCGGGCCGCGCTGCTCAGGCGGCAGCTCGCCGATCCCGCGCAGGATCCGCGTCAGCTCCGCCTTCCGCCCCAGGTACCTGACCCGCGCCTCCTCGAGCGCCGCGGCGTCGCCGGCGGCGTCGATCGCCGCCTTGGCCTCGCTGCGTATGGCCTCTATCCGTTCAAGCATCCCGATCGCCCCCGTCTGGGCCGGGAGCGGCCAGCGACGATATCCGCTGCAGGCCGATCGCCGCCGCCGCCGCGACGTTCAGCGATTCGGCGGCTCCCCGCAGCGGGATCGTCGCCCGTCCCTCACAAGCCGCAACGACATCCCCGGGCAGGCCGTCCCGCTCGGCTCCGAGGCAGAGCGAGACCGGGCCACCGGCGGCAGCGAGCGCGGCGACTGCGTCGTCGAGCCGATCGCCGTCGTGAGCGACGAGGGCCAACCGCGGAGCGGGCACCTCGTCGATCGACGCCCGCCTCGGCGGCGCCGCGAAGATCGCCCCCATGCTCGCCCGCACGGCCTTCGGCGAGTAGGCGTCGGCGGTGCCGGGCCCGAGCACCGCCCGCGCGCTGCAGAGCGCCTCGGCGGTCCGCACGATGGTGCCGACGTTGCCCGGGTCCCCGACCCCATGCAGATACACGGCCGGGGAGTCGCCCCGCTCGGCCGCGACCCCCTCCGGGATCGACCAGGTCGCGATCACCCGCGTGCCGGAACCGAGGCTGGAGGCGGCATCGAGCAGCGCCGGCTCGACCTCGATCCCGACGATCGACTGCTCGCCCGCGGGATCGGCGGCGACGAGGACGTCGAGCGGACTGCGACCGGCGTCGAGGCCGGCCTTCAGCAGATCCTCTCCCTCGGTCACGAACATGCCCTCGCGCTCACGCCACTTGCGGTCCCGCAGCTTGCGGACGAGCTTCAGGCGTTCGTTGTCGTTGCTTGTGATCACTGCGTTCAGATCTCTCTCTTCGGCGCCTCTTCTTCGTTCCGGCTCGAACCTCTTCCGCCAATAAAAAGGGCGGTCCCGTCAGGAACCGCCCGGAAGTCGCAAGTGCGTGCCGCGGCTCGCTAAGCCACGGCCTCCCGGGCCAGCTCGGCAAATCGGCGGAAAGCCTCAGGATCGTTGACCGCGATGTCCGCGAGCATCTTGCGGTTCACCTCGACGCCGGCCTCACCGAGGCCGTGGATGAACTCCGAGTAGCTCATGCCGTTCTGACGCGCGGCGGCGTTGATCCGGGTGATCCAGAGACGACGGAACTCGCGCTTGCGGTTACGACGGTCGCGGTAGGCGTACTGGCCGGACCGCATGACCTGCTCGTTGGCGAAGCGGTAGCTGGAGTGCTTGCGCCCGTAGTAGCCCTTGGCCTGGGCCAGGGTCTTCTTCCGCCGCTTGCGACGCGCGACTGCGTTCGTTGCCCGCGGCATCTACTTGCCTCCCAGGAGCTTCTTGACCCGGCTGCCGTCGGCCGGGGAGATCTCCACCGGACGAGCCATCCGCCGCTTCCGCTTCGGCGACTTCTTCTCGAGGATGTGAGAGGAGTAGGCACGACGGCCCCGGAGCTTGCCGGAGCCGGTCTTCTTGAAGCGCTTCTTGGCGCCGGAATGGGTCTTCATCTTCGGCATCGGACGGGGTATTGAAGCAGAGCGGCCCGGCGAACGGCGGATGACACCTCCGGCGCCGATCGCGATGGTGCGCCTCGGAGCCTCAGACCGCCTTGGCGAGCTGATCGCAGACCCGCCGCACCTCTCCCGGGCCCATCGAGATCGTCAGCGGCAGGAAGAGGTGACGCTCCCCATGTTCATGGGCGTTCGGGGCGCGAGCTGCGTCGGCGGAGCCGGCGTAGAGCGTCAGCTCTCCGAGCGTCGGCCGCCTCCCGGTCTCGATCCCGTGGCCGGCGAGGATCTCCGCGACCCGCCGACGCGATTCGGCGTTCTCGAGCAGGACCGGAAAGCGGTAGTGCGCCGAACGAACCACCTCGTCGGCGTCGAACGCCGACTCGACCCGATCCAGCGACGTGAGGATCTCCCGGTAGGCGACGGCCGTCTCACCGAGCTTGCCGACGCTCCGATCCAGCTCCTCGAGCTGGGCGCCCGCCATCGCCGCACGGGGCTCGTCCATCCGGTAGTTGAAGCCCAGATCGACGACGTCGTAGGTCTCGGCATGCCCACGGTGGCGATCCCAGGTGACCGAGGTCATCGCGTGCGAGCGCAGCAGGCGGACCTTGGCGGCGACGTCCTCGTCTCCGCTGATCACGATCCCGCCCTCGCCCACGGGCATCCGCGTCTCCGCGAAGAAGCTGAACGCAGCGGCTAGCCCGCGACCGCCGACCGGCTTCCCGTCGGCCGCGCGCGCGCCGGCGGCCTCCGAGCAGTCCTCGATCAGCGCGATCCCCCGCTCCCGGCAGCGCCGCGCGAGCCCGTCGAGCCCGGCCGCGTACCCGTAGGGGTGGACGACGATCACGGCGCGCGTCCGCTCGCCCAGTGCCGCCTCGGCGGCGGCGAGGTCGAGGAACGGCCGCGTGGGGCTCTCGACGTCGACGATCACCGAGCGAGCGCCGCACCAAGGCGCCGCGTGAGCGACCTGAGGCGCGGCCACGGCGGGCACGACCACCTCGTCTCCGGGTCCGACCCCTGCCGCCAGACAGGCGAGATGGAGGCCGGCCCCGGCGTTTGCGACGGCGACCGCATGCCCGACCCCGTGACGCTCGGCGAAGGCCGACTCGAGCGCCTGCGTCCGCGGTCCCATCGTCAGCCAGTTGCTGTGCAGCGCCTCCAGCGAGGCCCCGATCGCCGCCTCGGAGAGGTTCGATTCGACCAGCGGCAGATCGCTCATCGCCGCCCCCCGAGGCCGGACCGCTCCAGGGACTCCGCGAGCGCCTCGACGATCCGCTCCTGCTCGGCCGCCGTCAGGTGCGGGAAGAGCGGCAGGACCAGCATCCCGTCGGTGGCGCGCTCGGCGACCGGCAGGCTGATCTCCCCGTAGGCCTCGCGGTAGCTCGAGAACCTGTGAAGCGGCGGGAACATCGTCGTCTGCACGCCGTGGACGTCGGCCAACCGGGTGCGCAGCGCCCGCCTGCCCTCGATCCCCTCGGCGATCACGCACATCAGGTAGCCCGAGGAGCAGTCCAGGTCGAAGTCCGCGTAGGGGATCGTGATCCCTTCCAGGCCGTCGAGCAGCTCCAGGTAACGGCCGACGATCTCGCGGCGTCGCCTCAGGTTCGCCTGCAGGCCGTCGAGCCGGGAGAGCAGCAGGGCGGCACGGGGGTCGTCGAAGCGGTAGTTGAACCCGATCTCGGTCACGTCGTAGCGTCCCAGGGCGGGTTCTGCGCCGGCGGTCCTTCCCTGGTCGATCAGCGACCTGATCCGATCGGCGAGCTCGGCGGAGTCAGTGGCCAGGGCGCCGCCCTCGCCGATCCCGAGCACCTTGTTGGGGAAGAAGCTGAAGCAGCCGGCGATGCCGAAGGTGCCGAGCATCCCGCCATCCGGTCGCGCCCGGATCGCCGGGGTGTGGGCGGCGTCCTCGATCAGGGCGACGCCGTGGCGCTCACAGAGCTCCGCGAGCCGCTCGATCGCGATCGGGTAGCCGGCGTAGTGGACGGGGATCACGACCTTGGTCCGCTCGCCGATCAGCGATTCGACGGCGTCGATGTCGATCCCGAGATCGCCGGTCGAGACGACGTCGGCGAAGACCGGCTTGGCGCCGACGTAGCGGACGGCGTTGGCGGTGGCGACGAAGGTGATCGGCGGAACGATCACCTCGTCCCCGGGACCGACCCCCGCGGCGAGGAGGGCGACGTGCAGCGCGGCCGTGCAGCTCGACAGGGCGACGACGTGCTCGGCCCCGATCAGCTCGGCGAAGCGCCGCTCGAACTCGGCGGTACGTTCACCGGCGAGCAGGTCGCCGGATCGCAGGGTCGCTTCGACCGCCTCGATGTCTGCAGGGTCGACGCGAACGTCGAAGACCGGGATCCGCGGAACGTCGCCGGACCCGTCCGGACTCAAGCCTCGGCCGCCTGCTTGTCCGGCTCGGCGGCCTGCTTGCCGGGGGCGAGCACCATGTGCATGTTGCGGCCCTCCTGCTGGGGGGCCTGCTCGACCGTGGCAAGCTCGCCGAGGTCCTCGTAGAGCCGCTCCAGCAGCGCCCTCCCCCGCTCGGGATGAGCCTGCTCGCGACCGCGGAACATGATCGTGACCTTGACCTTGTCGCGCTTCTTCAGGAAGCGCTCGACGTGACCCTTCTTCGTCTCGTAGTCGTGGTCGGCG
>CAZXKG010000042.1:0-20738 GCA_964641695.1 uncultured Conexibacter sp. | reverse complement strand
GTCATCACGACCTTGGCGATCGACTCGGGCGCGTGGCCGAGCGCGCGCAGCTGCGGCCCGGCCTCCTCCTCCGGCGCGACCCAGAAGCGGGCGCTGGTGCGCGCGAACGGATGCCACCAGGGCTGGAAGCTCGGGTCGCTTGCACGGGAGCTCTCGCCGGTGTCGACGAGGATCACGCCGTCCGGGTGCTCGATCGCGTAACAGGCGATCGGCAGCCGCGGGGTCCACTGGCGATCGAAGAGGACGTCGAGCACGCGGGCCGGCCGACGCTCGTGGCGCGGCTCAGCCTGGCGCGTCTTGATCTGCACCTCCCCGGTCTGGACCGGGTGGATGGCGATCTGGGTCTCGCTGCTCTCGCTGGACGTAGGGGATCCCTGCGACCCCGATTGGATTCCCATCCAGGAGACCCTACGGCCTCGAGTTAGACCCGGCATCCGCCCGCAGATCAGTGCGGCCCGGTCCACCTGGCCCGAGGAGCTCGTCGAGCCTGACCACGCCCGACGCCACGCCACGGCCAGCGTCAGCCGGCCTCGCGCTCCGCGCCGAGCGCCCGGCGGCAGATCGAGATCACGGACTCGACCAGGATCTCGTCGTCGATCGTGCTCCCGCCCGGCGAGACGGGGTTGAGCAGCGCCTCCGCCAGGGCACCGACCACGGCGTCGGCCGCCACCGCGGGGTCCTGCTCGGGCAGCTCCCCCGCCTCGATCGCGCGCGAGATCAGATCCGCCAGCTCGTCCTTGTAGCGGCGGCGAGCGGCGAGGCGCTCGGCGTCCAGGAGGGGATCGACTGGCTCGTAGACAAGCGCCCAGCTCAACGTACGCTCGGCCAGCGACTGCTGCGCGTAGGTGCGTAGGACGGCGTCCAGGCGATCGAGCCAGCCGCCCGCCTCATCGCCCGCATGGCGCATCAGCCCCAGCTGCTGATCGGCGACGCGCTGGAAGAGAGCGCAGACCAGGTCGACCTTCGAGGGGAAGTGCCGGTACAGCGCTCCAGCCGAGAGGCCCGCGCGCTCGGCGATCGCGCCCACCGAGGCGCCGGCGTAGCCGCCCTCGCGGATCAGCTCGAAGGCAGCGTCCATCAGGCGCTCGCGGGTCGGGGCCGTCGCTCGTTCCGACGCGCGGCTCATGCCACCGACGCCAGGCTCGGCTTCCCACCGACTCGGACCCGCGCCCCGCGCCCGGGCGCGTGGGTGATGAACCGTGGCCGAATCGGCTCCGAGCGATCCCGGTCGGGGACCAGCTCGTACTCGCCGCAGACGGTCTGAAGCACCTGCTTGATCTCGAGCTGGGCGAACGCCGCCCCCACGCATCGCCGCACGCCGCCCCCGAAGGGAAGCCACGCGTAGGTGCCCGGGGTCTTGCCGAGGAAGCGTTCCGGATCGAACCGCAGCGGATCCGGGTAGAGATCCGGACGGCGGTGGACGAGGTAGGCGCAGGGAGCGACCCAGGTGCCGGCCGGAAGCTCGTAGCCGCCGAGCTCGAGAGGCTCGGTCAGCTCGCGGAGCACCGTCGGCAGCACCGGCCGCAGTCGCAGCGTCTCGCGGACGACGGCGTCCGCGTAGGCGTCCTCGCCGTCCGCCGCCTCCTCACAAAGGCGCCCGAGCATCTCGGGATGGCGGGTCAGCCGCTCGAAGGCCCAGGCCAACTCGGTCGCGGTCGACTCGTGGCCGGCGATCAGCAGGGTGATCAGCTCGTCGCGAAGGGCGTCGTCGCCGAGCCCGCCCCCGTCCCGGTAGCGCGCGCCGATCAGCAGCGAGAGGATGTCGACGCGGTCGGCGAGTCCGAGGTCGGCACGACGCGCGGCGATCTCCTCGGCGAGCATCCGGTCGATCGGGGCGAGCGCGATCGCCTCCGCGCTTCCCGGCCGACCGCCCACTCCGGTGAGGTCGCGCAGGCCCTTGCCGAGCTGCCACCTGGTGCTGGTCAGCTTGTCGAGCATCAACCGCAGCTGCTCCTCCATCCGGCGCGCGCGGCCGGGATCGACGATCCCGAAGACCGCGCGGACGATGACGCGGAGCGTGATCGCCTGCATCCGTGGCCAGAGCTCGATCGCCTCGCCGCGCGGCCAGCATGCGATCTCATCCCTGGTGATCTCCTCGATCAACTCGCGATAGGCGGCGACCCGCTCACCGTGGAAATGCGGCAGCAGCAGCCTGCGCTCGGCCATGTGCTCGGGCTCGTCGAGGACGAGGATCGACCGCGGGCCGACGACCCCCTCCAAGAACCTGTTCGTCGGCGCCGTCAGCACCTTCGCCGGGTCGCAGGTGAGCAGCCTCTCGACGTCCCGGGGATCGGAGACGAAGACCCACTCCCCCGCGTTCGCCGGCGCCCCCGGCCCCGCCATCGCCGCCGGGAGCATGCGCAACGTGAACGTCTCCCCGAACCGAGCCCGGCAGCGATCCATCAGCCGGTGGGAGCCAACCCGCCACGCGAGCGTCTGGCGCAGCCGTCCCCGCGGCCCGGGCGGCAGATTCCCGCGGACGCGTGTGTTCCGTGAATCCATGTTCACATCGTAGTGAATCTGGATTCACGAAACGCGAACGAGGGTCGTTCCCGATCCGCTTCCGACCGAATCCGGCGTTCAGTCCCCGCCTCGGGCCCCCACCACCCCAGACGCCAACGCCCGCCTCGCCAGCTCCGCCCGCTTGCGGTTCTGGGGAAGCTCGGGCACCTCGAAGACCCGGAACAGCGTCTTCAGGTGGGTTCGCACGGCCTCGACCGAGACCGACAGCTCCTCCGCGATCTCACCGTTCGAGGGCGGCGTCGGCGCGACCTCGTCCGGCTCCAGCAAAGGCCGGCAGAGCGCGACGAGCACGCGGCGTTGCGCCGGCGTGATGCCGACGGCCGCCGAAGCGCTCGGCGCCGGCGACGTCTCGTCGACCCCCTGCGCCGGATCCCGGTACTGGACCTGGGTCGCTCCGAACTGGATCACGTCGCGATCGTTGAGACGCCGACGGCCACGCACGGCCACTCCGTTGACGAGGGTTCCGTTCCGGGAGAGGCCGTCGTCGATCACGGTCCAGCTCCCGCCCAATCGCTCCAGGAGCGCATGCAACCGTGAGACCTGCGGATCCCAGACGATCCTCACGTCGTGTCCCTCCTCGCGACCGACGCTGAGCCGCTCGCCCTCGAGCGCCACCAGCCGCTGGGAGCCTCCGCCGTCACGGAAGACGATGAACGGCATCCCGCGCCCCTCCACCTCGAGTCGGGCGGCGAGCTCGGCGGTCGTTTCGGATGGCGAGACGGACACGGCCCTATCTTCGCGACTGCGAACGCCGCCGGGGAGAGACTTCAGCCGATCAGCTCGAAGCGGCCGTCACTCCCCAGCCGGTAGGCGTGGATCACGGGGTCGCCTCCCCCGGGGTTGAGCCAGCGCAGGCAGAACCCCTGTCGGAACCCGCAGAAACCGTCGAAGGAGAGGACCCTCCCGTCCGGATCGAGGTCCGCAAGCGCGAGTCGCGCGAGTCGCTCCTTGCCGCGGAGGGAGTCGACGAACACCTCCCCGTCGAGCTCGAGCAGCGCGGCGCGCAACCGCGATCCCTCACCGACGCTCACGGGCTGCTCGCCAAGCGGCTCCCCATCCGCGAGCGTCGTCGCCTCCGCTCCCGAGAC
Organism: uncultured Conexibacter sp.; assembly: GCA_964641695.1. Classification (GTDB taxonomy): domain Bacteria; phylum Actinomycetota; class Thermoleophilia; order Solirubrobacterales; family 70-9; genus RHKX01. The sequence continues at coordinate 17,127 of CAZXKG010000042.1, read as the reverse complement.
CTGCGGCAGCTCGATCGAGGCGCCTGCGTCGATCTCCACCTCCAGCGAGAGCTTGCCGCCGAGCAGGTCGGCGGCGTAGCGCTCCGGGGCGAACGGCGCCGTTCCCTCCCAGCGGACGATCTCGTCGCCGTCCCCCCCTGGGTCAAGCCCGATCTCGGCGCCCGGGCCGAGCAGGACGCCCATCCGGTCCCCTCGCCGCACGGGGACCCCCGTCTCGAATCGGTGGGAGCCGGCGTCCGGGACCGACTCCTCCTGCGAGAAGCTCCGCAGGAAGATCCGTTCCCCGCTGCGCCCGATCACCTGCAACGTCAGCTCGCCCGTGGCTCCTTCGACCGACCAGGAGCGGATCACGCCGTCGACCTCCGCCGCGGCGGGATCCCCGTCGACCTCGGCCTGAGCGACCGTGCACGCCGGCGTGTTCGCGCTCGGCGTGCTCGAGCAGCCGAACGGCTCGGCCGAACCGGCCTCCAGCTCGGCGCCGCGATCGCCGAGCGTCAGCAGAAGGACCAGCACCAGCGCCGAGAGCGCGACCAGGCCGACCGGAGCGATCATCCGACCCCGTCGACGACGCGGTCCAGCCGAGGCCAACGACTCGAGCCCGGCCCGATCCGCCTCGGCTGCGCCCCCGCGGCCCAGCCCCAGGTCCGCGAGATAAGCCTCCCCCGGGCCGTCGATCAGGACGTTCTGGGGACCGACGCGGCCGTGAACGAGGCCGGCCCGATGCACCGCCTCCAGGGCGTCTCCGATCTGCTCGCGGATCGACGCGACTCGATCGGCCGAGAGCCGGCCGTCGGCCAGCGCTGAGGGCAGGGTCGATCCCCGGATGAACCGCGTCGCGACGAACCTCCCCCCAATCCACGCCCCCGCCTCGTAGATCGGAACGAGGTTGCGATGGTGGATCGACGCGCCCACCCGCTGTTCCCGCTCGAAGCGCTCCTCGGCATCCGGGTCGAGGTCCGGCGTGAGGGGAAGCAACCTCAGCGCCACCGTCCGGTCGAGCGAGAGCTGGGTCGCCTCGTAGACCCTTCCCAGAGTCCCCTTCGGGAGCGCTCGCTCGATCCGGAAGCCGGCGACGACCGTTCCGGGTCCTACCTCGGGCACCTCGTCATCCAATGAACTGGATGTGGCGTTCGGAGACGTTGAAGAAGTGGAAGATCGCGCGACCGCTGCTCGGGTTCACCCACCAGATGTCGACCTCGCTCATCGGCTCACCCTCGTAGGTGTACGTCTGCATGTCGATCGGCTGACCCTCGGGAACGAGGTCCGGCACCACGACCCGCTCGATCCTCCGCCCGTCTCGGAGCAGGTCCAAGGCGACCTCGTCTCCGACCTCGACCAGCTCCACCTCGACCGTAGCCGCCGGCTTGGAGATCGTGACCTCGTCCCGCTCGCGCACCTTCCCCTTGGGAGCGTTGGCGGCTGCGGCTCCGCTCAGGCGCTCGGGCACCTCCGGCTCTCCCCCGGGAACGAAGTCGGCCCGGAGCAGAACCTCGTGATCGAAGCCCGTTCCCGGCCCACGGTCGGGGCTGCCGTAGGCGCCGCCGAACGGCTCGAACCACCTCTGGGTCTCCGCCCCCTCCACTTCGGCGACCCCCACCGTCGCACCCGGTGCGAGCTCGATCCCGAGGACGTCCCCGCCCTCCGCCGGAAGGCTCGTCTCGAAGTGGTGCGGGCCGTCGTTCCCGACCGACTCCCACTGCGAGCGCGAGACCCGGACCGTGCTCTCGCCGCGAGGACGGATCACGTCGAGAGCGACCTCCCCGCCGGCGCCGCGCACCGTCCAGCCGACGATCATCCCGTCCTCCGGGATCAGGAGCTGGGCATCCGGCAGCTCGCTCTGGACGATCGCGCAGGACGTCTCGCCACCGACCCCGTCCTCCTCCCCCCGGCATCCCAGGCTCGCCGTGGAAGTGCCCAACGCGCTTCCGAGCGCGACCGCGCCCTCCGGCACCGGCGGGAGCGGGACCTCTGAGGACTCGCCGTCCCCGTTCAGTGAGGCGGCGCCGATCCCGAGCGCCGCGGCGGCCAGGGCGGTCACCGCGAGGATCCCGATGGGGAGCCGGCGAGAGCCGGATCTCGCGGCGGCCCCCCGGTCCGGCCGGGAGCCGCCGCCCCCGCGACTGGGGCCAGGTGCCCCGAGGGCCGCGGCATCGGCGCCGAGCGCGTCCCTGATGTCGGCGACGATCGCTCCCGCGCCGGCCGGCCGCTCAGCCGGGTCGATGGCGAGCGCGCTCGCGAACACGGGATCGAGGGCGGCGGGCAGGTCCGGCCTGTGCTCGCTTGCTCGCGGGCGATCGTCGTTGGCGTGCGAGTAGAGGACGGCTGCGTCGGAGCCGCGCGGGAACGGGACATCGCCGGTCAGGCAGTGGAAGGCCATCGCGGCGAACGCGTAGACGTCGGAGGCCGCGGTCGGAGCCTCGCCCCGAACCAGCTCCGGCGACAGGTAGGCGACGGTTCCGAGCGCCTGCTTGGTCAGCGTCTCGGAGCCCCCCTGGCGGCTCAGCCCGAAGTCCGCGAGGTAGGCGTGGTCGCCGTCCCCCACGAGGACGTTCTGCGGCTTCACGTCGCGATGGACCAGCCCGGCGGCGTGCGCGGCGTCGAGCGCTCCGGCGACCTGGTCGAGCAGGCCAAGCGCGCGGTCGGCGTCGAGGCCGCCACCGCGGATCAGGTCGCTGAGCGGCGGCCCGTCGACCAGCCGCATCGCCAGGAACAGGCCGTTCGGCGTCTGCCCGACCTCGTAGACGTCGAGGACGTTCGGATGCTCGATCGAGGCCTGGAGCTTCCCCTCGCGGCGCAGCCGATCGGCGTACTCGGGGTCGTCGGCAAGCTCGGGGCGCAGCACCTTGAGGGCGACCCGACGGCCGAGTGAGACCTGCACGGCCTCGTAGACGACCCCCATGCCGCCGCGCCCGAGCATGCGCTCGACTTGGTAGCCGTCGAAGCTCACACCCTGATGGATCACGTTCACTCAGCCCCTGTCCGGGTCGCCGGAAGGGGGCGATTATCGCGCAACGATCCCCAGCTGGCGACTAGTTCCGCTTGCCGTAGCGCTTGCCGAGCTCCTTAAAGGGGCGGCGGATGTCGGGGCGCTTCTTCGCGCCTTGAAGCTCGTCGTGGCCGCGTCCGTCGGGACGTCCCGACATCCCGGTCACGGTCCCAGCAAGGCGAGAGGCACGACGGCGACGCCGTCACGGCGCCGGTAGGCGAGCTCGCCAGTAGTGACGACGACGCGATCGGACAGCCGGTCGCCGATCTGATCGCGGAGCCAGTTGAGGTGCCGGACGTCGCGATCGTCGACGGTGGCCGCGAGCTTGACCTCGATAGCCACGACCTGGCGGTCGCGCCCCTCGACGATGAGATCGATCTCACGGTCGGAGTTCTTCGTGCGCAGATGTCCCACCCGAGCGTTGCACGCACCGGCGTACACGCGGACGCTCTGCGTCGCGAGCGACTCGAAGAGCGCGCCGAGCCAGGTCCCGGTCGTGGCGGCCAGGCGCTCGCCATCGCCATGGAGGAGGCCTGCCTTGCCGACCCCCACGAGTCCGGCCGCGAGAGCTGGATCGACCAGATGATGCTTCGGCCCGTGGGTGAGGCGCCTGAGGACGTTGAACGTGGGTACCCATGCCGGCAACGGGTCGAGGAGGAAGATGCGTTGCAGGTGCTCGCGATAGGCGTCGACGGTCGCACGAGCCGGCTTGTCGTCCTCGCCCGCCGTGGCGGCATCGAGGATGGTCGAGTACGACGCGTCCGTTGCGGTGGCGGCGCCATAGGCAGCCAGCCACGCGTTCAAGGTCTGGGGCCGGCGAATGGACACCCCGTTCTCCGGCAGCTCACGCTCGACGATACGAGTCACGTAGCTCTCGAGCTGCGCCTGCCGGGCTGCTTCCGGCAGCTCCCGGATGCCGGGGAAGCCGGAGCCGAGGATCTCGTCGACGTAGACCGGGAGGTTGACGGAGGTGCGGCCTTCGATCGTGGTTGCATCCCTGCCGAGCAGACTCCGCAGCGAGACGGTCGGCTCGACCAGGCCGCGCTCGCTCAACGCGAGAGGCCGCATCGCGAGGCTGACGATCCGGCCGGCGCCGGAGTGGATGCGGACGCCGGGGGCGACTCCGGCTGAGCCCGCGAGCAGGAACCGACCGCCGCTGCTGTCGTCGTCGACGGCACGTCGAACCCGGTCCCACACGGACGGCTCCAACTGCCACTCGTCGATGAGCACAGGCGGAGCAACTTGGGTGACGTAGTCCGGGTTCGCCCTCACCACCTCCCGCTGCCGGACCTCGTTGAGCGCCACCACGGTGGCGGCTCGCTGGGTGGCCGTGGCGGTCTTCCCTACTCCCTTGGCACCCTCCAACGCGATCGCGGCGAGATCGGGGAACAGCTCGTCGAGAAGCTCGTCAACGATGCGGCGTCGGTAGGCCATCTCCCCTGACGTTAGCAGATGGACGAAGGATAACTATGCAAATGGACGGCTAACTATTACACAATTAGACACCATCTAGTTAGGCATCTCGACGTCTCGCAGCAAAGCAACTCTCGGGCCGCCAACGACGAGCTCGGCCTCGGCCATCACGCTGATCTGCGACGTCGCCCTTACGCCGCAGCGGCCGGAGCGAGCGCGGCGGCTGACTCCGCCAGGCCGAGCCCCCTCCCCAGGCTGACCAGCTGTCGCGCTATGCCATCGACGTTGCCGGCGACGACCGTCGAGCGGATCGCCTCGATCAGCGATCCGGAGATCAAGGGGAGCCGCAGATCGTCGCCATCGACGCCCTCGCACTCGCCAAGCAGGTCGACCAGCGACGAAGCCAACGATCCTCGCCACGCCCCGGCGAGATCCTCGGTGGGCAGATCGGGCAGATGGGCGGCCTCGACGACCAGCAGCCTGAGCCTGGTCGGATCGGCACTCAGCGCCGAGCCGAGAGCGTCGAGCAGTTCCGGGGTCGAGGTTCTCCCTTTCGCTGATCGCACCTCGGCGAGCAACTCTTCCAAGAGCACCCCGTAGGCGACGGCGAAGCACTCCCGCTTGCCGGCGAACTGCCGGTAGAAGTCGCCGGTGGGGACGTGGGCTCGTCGGACCAGCTTGCCGATCCTGATCGCATCGAAGGACTCGGACTCGCGAAGCATCTCGATCATCGCCGAGACCAACCTCGCCCTAGTGCCCTCCGGCGAGTGGAAGCGCTCGCGCAGGGCCTCGTCGATAGCGTCGACCACGAGCTCCGCCCAACGAGGCGGGTCCTGATCGGATGAGGCAGCGAGCTCGACGATCGCTCCGAGCTTGGGGTCCATCGCCGCACAGAGGCAGTGCCGCTTGTCCTTGAAGTGGGCGTAGAAGGCCTGCCGCTGGATGCCGAGCGGGTCGGTGATGTCGGTGATCCGTAGCGACTCGTAGCCGCGCTCCTCGGCGGTCTCGACCGCCGAGGAGATGATCCGATCCTTGGAGTTGGTCGTCTCGTAGCGAGGTGGGCTCGAAGCTCTGGGTGGCTTGCGCTCGACCCTGCGCTTGAAGCCCGAGTGGCCTTGTGGGGGTGCCGGGATCTTTGAGGAAGGCTTGGCCGCCGAGCGCCCGCGGGGTGGACACTCGGCAGGGATCTTGGTCAGCTTCGGCTTGCTCTTGCCCCCCGTGGCCTTCCGAGGGGCGCTCATCGTTCAGCGCCCCAGCTTCTTCGCCTGCTGCTTGAGCCTCTTCGCTTGCTTGCGGAGCTTCTTGGCCTTCTTCTTGTTCTTGGTCTTCTTCGCCTTGGCGAGCAGCTTGGAGGCCTGCTTGTTGAGCTGCTTCGCCTTCTGCTTGTTGATCTGCTTGCAGGCGGAGCCGATCAGGGGCTTCTCCGAGAGCGACATCTCGTTGTGAGCGGTCATCTCGATCGAGAGCTTCTGCGCCGACTTCGACTTGCAGATGTTCCTGCTGTTGACCAGCAGACCGTCGTTGCCTCCGTCCAATGTCAGCTCGAAGGAGCTCACCGGGACGTCAGGGACGACGTCGAAGGTGTTCCTGATCTGGTTCAGGCCCTTCTTGTTCTGCTTCTGGTCGATCTTTCCGAACAGATCCACGTCGATCTGGCCGTTGAGGTCAGCGGCTAGATCGGGCAGCGGGTTGTCGGAGGCCTTCAGGTAGACCGGGCCTTCGACCGGGTCGTCGAGCAGCGGGGTTGTCGCCTTGGCGTAGCCGACTCGGGACTCCTCGGGGCAGGTCTCAGCCGCGTAGTTGGCGCGGCTGCAGATGCGGCCGAGGCGTTCCTGGTCTAGGAGGATGCCCTGAGGCAGAGCCACCTCGACGTAGGAGATGTTGGCGTCACCCTCATTGAACGCGAGCTTGGCGTTCAGCGGTGGATGGGCGTTGGGCTTGGTGTCCTTCTTCTTCTTGCCGAAGTCGAGCTTCAGCTTCGGACTGAAGCCGAGGCTCGAGCACCCGCCGACCTGGAAGCGGTTGGTGAGATCGGCTGTCTTTCCGTCGGATCCAGTGACATGAGCCTCGATCTGCATCGGGTTGCAGTTACTGGGGGCGATCATGAAGTCGGGACGGTTGATGTTGACGCGGACGTCGCGCAGCCTGAGCGGAATCCCATGGAGGATCTGCGGCAGCGGATCCGATTCGACGGAGACCTGGGCTGTGCGGGGGTCGACGTTGAGCTTGTTGCGGACGACCGTGGTCCCGAGGTCGAACGGACCTGCGAGGGCCGGAACTACGACTGCCAGAGAGAGCGGTGCTCCCTTGTAGGGGCCAGCCAGATAGGCCTTGCCGGTGCTCACGTAGTAGGGGCTAGAGCCTGGTCCTGCTCCGACCGTGGCCACGCCGACCTGGGAGTTGGCGGGGCAGGCTGGCGATTCGTTCTCGGCCGCTCCTGTCCCTTCGACGCCGGAGATGCTTGCCAGCGCGCCATCAGAGCACTGGTCGACTCCCGCCAACTTGGCGGTGAGGCCCTCGGGCATCGTGACGTCTAGGGCCGAGAGCTCCTGATGACCGTCCGCCCTTGCGAGCTTCAGCGTGAACGGGCTTGGACTGCTGGCTACGGCATCGCGTAGGCCGGCGGTCATGGCGGGAGAGAACGGCCTGTCCGCTTCAACTGCCGAGCAAGGCTGGCCGTTGGGGCCCGAGCTGATCTCCACCGTCGACGTGCGGATTACTGAGCCGCTGGGTCTTGCCCAGGGGGTGAGCTCGCTCGTCGCGACTCCGGTTCCACACGTCGTCGGGGTTGCGATCGGACTCCTTTGGCCATCGAAGAAGCTCACATGCAGGGTGCTGAATGGCAACTGCGGCTGATCGCTGAAGGTCGACACCACCTGACCGGTGCTCTCGTCCAGTTCGACCTTGCCGGGGAGCTTGATGATGGTTCCCGGTCCCTCCGCAACTATGTAGATCGCCAAGAGCGCGTCAAACGGGTTCTCCGGCGCAGAAGTGCCGGGATCGTTCTGCTCTGCCAGGAACACCGAACCTTCGAGGACGTCGTCGAGCAGCGGAGTCTCGATCTCGACGCTGCCGATCTTGCTCGCGTTCGGGCACTTGGCTTCGGTGTTGCGACCCCCTAGATCGATCTCCGCCAGAGAGCAGGCAGCGAGACCGCCCGCGCCACCTGGGTTGACCGTGAAGCCCTCGGGGAGAGATACCTCTGCACCTTTTAGGTCAGAGGAGCCAAGGATGCTGGGATCGCTCGGCTGCGGAACCGAGATCCTGACGTCGATGCCCGTGGGCGAGTCTGCCTCGGTCGATGTCGGTTCAACGCTGACCTGCGGGTTGAACGGAACCGCGTTGCAGTCGGTGACTCCCTGCGCGCTCCCCCAGCTCTCCGGCGGGAGGGGATAGCCAGGTGGATTGTGTGACGTGAAGCTGGCCGTCTTCCAGTTTGGATCGGACGTGTCGATAGAACCGTCCTCCAACCGAACCCCTGAGTGCTCCCACGAGCTGATCCGGGCCGTAGTCTCGACCGGCCCGGTGCACGACGAAGGATTCCTCAGGAACGCTGCCGGTTCCGGGCGCTCGTAGTACGGATCACCGCTCGTATCGAGGCAAGCTGGGTCGAGCGCTCGCACGCCACCCCAGGAGGGGGGGCCGTAGCCCGGACAGGCACGAAGCGAGTCGTGGCTCGGATCGGCCGGAACTCCCCAGAGCTCCGCCCTGGACCCCGTAACCGGGATGCCTTGCGACGTGTACCGAGTCTCGATGGTGACGCCGAAGTCGGACTCCGAACGTACCCGCCCGTCGAGGACGACGGTCGTCCCGAGCAAGCCGAATCCAAATCGCGCCGGAGCGTCATCAGGCGGCACCATGTTGAAGATCGGCACATCTGGAAGCCGCTGGCTGCCGACCTCGACATCGACGTAGCCAAGCTGGCTAGCCGGTCTACATGTCGGCGTTGAACCGAGATTCGTACCTGTGACAACCGCCAACTCGCCCAGCGTGCACTGCGGAACACCGCGGGTGCTCCCGACCAGCCCAGGGGGTAGGTCGACGACTACGTCCTTGACGGGCTCCACCGGGAAGTTGTCCGTCAGGGTCGGTACCGGTGGATAACGTCCGTCGCTCTCGGTCACCAGGTCGAACGCAACGGACGCGCTGTATGGCACCCCGGCTGCCCGGGTGTAGGGATCACCCGATTCATTGGCGCTCACGCGCCCGTCAAACGCGTCAACGCCGAAGGATGGCGGATCGGGATCTACAGTCACGACCTGAGCCGTCTCGGCACAAGGAAGCCCGGGAGGCGCGGCGTCGCACGGCGTTCCGTCTCTTCGAACTGCGCCGTTTGACGTTGGCCCGTAGATCGCGAACTGGCTAACCAACCTTGAGCCAGGCGTCGCGGACGGAGCAATGGACGCAAGCACCCAGAGCGTCTGTGAATCGAACGCCGACCAGCTTCCCGCGGCAGGGGAGGAGCATGTCACCGTCACTGGACCAGGCGTCCCCATGCCCACGCAGCTGGAGAAGCCGCTGTCAAGCGGAGCGAACAGAGGGGTGACACCGGCTGGGAACTCCATCTCCAGGGTGCAAGACGGCCCAGGGCAGGCCGCCACAGAGTCGCCAACCTGGTTCAGCTGCACTTGGTAGTTGAACATCGCACCCGGGGCCACGGTGGAGTTGCCGTAAGCGGCGATGCGCCACTCTGGTGCCGCCTGGGCACCCGACGGCAGAACTGCCAATGCCACGATCGCCATGGCCAGCACAGTTAGCAAGGCGCGTGCGGCTGGGCTATTTCTCTTGGAACTAACGTCCACCTTGATCATCTTCGCGTCGAGCTCCTGTCGATGTTGCACGCTGGTGTCGAGCCTGCTGTCGTTGGCGGCGATCATGATTGGCCCCCCCGCTTGCAGCGACGAAGTTCCTTCCTCGCTTGCTTCACCTTCACATCAATTCGTCTACTTCGCTTGCGAAGCCGCTGTGCGTCCCGCCCCTCGGCTAGCTTCAGCTTGGCCTTGATGCGATTGGATCTGGCACCCAGCGTCTTCACTCGTTTGTCGGTGCACTGCTTGGATGCGTTGTTGCTGGGGTTTCCCGGGCCATCGTAGGTTGTCGTTCCTGTCCCCGGCACACCGGGTTGCGAGCCCCCTCCCGGACGGCACTCATCATTGCCCAGGCACGCTTCCTTCCTGACGGTTGGCTCCGCTACGCCCCCATCTACTCGCGCGTTGTAGATGTCATAACCGCCATCCTCATCCCAACCGGACAGCTGCTCTCGCGTAGCGATCAATACATCTCGGCCACTCTCAGACGCGTCCATGAAGAAAGACGGCGAGTTGCCTTCTCCCGAGGACAGCAAGTGCCTCTGGCCCGTCGTCGTATCGAAGACATACGCGTCGGTGCATAGCGGAGCTCTCCCATCGACCGGTTCACATGGGCCATTGGTATCTTCAGGGACCAGCGACTCCGAGGTCGAGAAGAACACGTAACGTCCATCCGTGGAGAGAGCTCGGGAAAGATGGGGAAGCCTCTGCTGGTTCCCGCCGGTGCCGACACGCACATCCGTACGTGCATCCCCCGTGGCGCCTACGCCTGACGGGTTGCATGACGCGCACACCAAGCTCCCCGTCTCGGGCTCGTACACAAAGAGCGCACGACACGGGGCTCCGCTGCTCGTCTCGAGTACGCAAGTGTTCGCACTATGGTCGAACCCGCTGAAGCCGCCGGTGCCGATGAATCCATCCGACGCTGTCAGCTTGAACAGGAAGGTGCCTGAGTCCGCGACCCAGGAGGTTCGTTGGGCGTCATCGAAGATGGTTGACGCTTGAGTGCCGTTCGTCACAACATCCTCGCCTCGCTCGAACTCACCGACATATGTGACCTCGTTCTCATGCCAGTGATAGAGCGCCCCGACGTTGTCCGCGAGGGACGGCTGGCCGGGAACGAGCTCGTCCGTTGCCACGAAGTACACATGCTCGCCGGATTCTGTGACCGCCAGCACATCGACGGCGCCAGGTGAGTCGGGTCCGGCATCGTCGATCGAGACCCGAGTGAGGTTGGCATCATTTGCCGGGTCTTCCGAATGCTCGTACCGATATACATCGGCGCTGCCGTTGTCGTCTCCGTCAACCAGGCCCTCCGTCGATATGAAGAAAGCACTGGCTCCGTCGCTGGATGCATAGGTGAATCGTGCAGGCTGGCTGGCTTCGGGTGTGGTCTTCTCGGACTGATTCAGTCGCACCGTCACATCGTCGGTCACATCCGGCGTGTCTTGATCGTCCCGGAGATAAAGTCCGGCGGACGTTGCGGCCGGGGCCTTGAAGAAGACCCTCGAGCCATCGGCGGAGATGAATCTGAACTCATTGGCGTAGTAGGAGTAGAAGCTGAGGTCATCTGAGAGGACCGGGCCGGCGTAGCCTGTACTCGTGGCGGTCGCGCACGCTGGACCCTCAGAGCCGCAAGCTGGATCCCCGGGAGATGGGATCTGGCCCATGAAACGAGTGATGCCGTCCTTGTGAACGTAAAGTCGCCGAGCATCGCCGGCGGGCGCATCCGCCAGGCGACGGCTGGATTCGATGGCGATCGTCGTGAACCCTTCGTGGGTGTCGTCACCTGCGTTCGCGCCCCTGAAGCGGGGGTAGTTCCCGGCCTGAAAGGGAAGCGACGTAGGCGCATCGGAAAGGAGCTCGTACGTGCCGCTGCCTGGGTTCCTCAGGTCGTCTCTGTAATAGAGGTTCTGCCACTGCTCCACATTCGGGTGAGGATCGGTGACAGTGGGAACGGGGGACCACGACGAGAACACGCCGCTGCTGAGGTCGTCCGAGAAGTCCCCCTTGTATCCAAAGCCGCTGCTCGTCGAGGTGCCGAGGATGGATGGGCTCTCTTGAGCAGGCGTAATCGCATGGGTGCTCCAACCTGATGTTCCAGGTTCAGCGGTCCTCTTAGTTACGTACTGTGCATGCGCCCCAGAGAGTCCGATCGCGTCCGCGAAGCCGGTCAGCGACGCAAACGACACCGCGCAATCTGTTGCGCAGTCGGCCGCCACGCGGGTGTATCCAGAGTTCGCGATCACCTCACCGCCGTTCTTCTCGGGCGGCGAAACGAGCTCCCAGGCTCGGTTGTCAGGGAGGAAGCCCTGGCCGGGAACGGCTCCGGCCGCCTCGGCGGATGGAGCGGCCCCAACGAATCCAACGAGTGCGAGGAGTGCCGAGGCCGTCCCGACGAGGAGCATTGCGGCCGCGAACGCGAATGAGCGAGGCTGGGTAGTGAGTGCCCCGGCGCCCCCGGCCTGGAGGCCGTCCATCGAGACGCCGCTGCGCTGAGCAGCCGCCGGCTTGACCGAGGATGCACCACGGTCCGACGCCGGACGAAGGGCCGAGTGGATCTCTTCTGGGTTCAACGGGACTCCCTTGGACTCGTCGGGTTTGTCAAAGGCTTGTCGGCTTCGCGACAGCGGGTCTCAGCGGGCGGGTGATGGGCGCAAGGATGTGCGGGGCGGCTTGCCGATTGACACGCCGCGCCCGAGTGTCGCGAAGCCCCGAAAACGCTCGATCCACAAACTTGAGTACGGCGCCAATCGGGTGGCGACTGAAGTGGGCGGCGTTGTGTCGAATTGATGATGTTTGGTGCATGAACTTCTCTTTGAAGTTCATGCACCACCCAGAAACCGCATCAGAGTGCGAGATTTCGATCTCCCGCCGGCTCCCGCACGTATGAGGGACCGTGCGGGAAGGCTGCGTCTACTCAGAGGTTCAGCACGGGTGAAGTTCGGCCGCTTCGTACAACCGCGCCGGTAGCGGAGTGAAGTGCTTCCCTCCAATATGAGGCCACTCATTGAGGCAGCACTTCTGCTCGCCCGAATCGATCCATGGACGCTCTGTTTCGCAAAGACGTGGCCTTTGGATCGCAAGCGGGACGGGTTCTCGACGGTTGGGTCTTGCCGATTATGGACGACGTCGTTTATGGTGCCGCAGGCTCACGGGAACGGAAGAGCTTCGAGACTCACTCGATCAGCTTCCATCTCCGTTAGATCGGTTGGCCACAGCGGCCGACCGGCTTCGAGCCACAGGAGAGTTTCAAGCCCTGAATCGACGAGATCAGGGGCAGGTCGACAACTTCAAAGAGAAGTTCACGGCCTCCGCTCTCCCGATCTACTGAACCCTTCGCCAGTGCCAACGTGGAACTTCGGTGTTCCAGATCCGATTGCCTCCGTTGGACAGGCTGGACTGTCGCTCCGTGCGGCGGGACGTGCGGGCCGGTCTACCTGTTCCGCTTCGCGTAGCCCTTGCCGAGCTCCTTGAAGGGACGGCGGGTGTCGGGGCGCTTCTTCGCGGCCTTGAAGCTCTTCGTGCCCGCCGGGCCGCGATCGCCGACGACGCCGAGGGCGGTGACCGACGCCGTCCCGGCGCGGGTCTTGTCGACGCCCTTGATCCGCAGCTTGCCGCGGCGAGCGGGCACCGTGATCGGCTTGAGGACGCCGTCGCGCTGGCGGACGAGGACCTCGTAGCCGGTGGTGTGGGGCGCCTTCTTCCAGGCGACGAGGAGAGCCGCGCCCTTGCGCTTGGCCCGCACCTTCCTCACGCGCGGAGCCTTGCGCGGGTCGGGCGCCGTGTACTTGCCGATCAGCTGCTCGGGGCCGGGGATTCCGTCGACCTCGGCCACGGCGACGATCCGGCGCTCGCCCTTCGGCCCTGGCGCCGGCTCGAAGCTGATCCTGCCCTTGGCGCCCTTGTCTCCCTTCACGACCTTCAGCGTCTCCTTCACGCCCTCACCCTGCTCGACGAACGTCACGGTCCGTCCCCTGACATCGCCGACGTTCCAGCTCAGCGTTCGCTTCCGGCCCTTGCCCTTGACCGAGCCGCGGATGTGATCCTTCTCCGCGCGGGTCTCGTGGATGCTCTCTATCGGCACCGACCCCTCCAGCGGCGTGATCAGGTACTTGCCTGGCTTGCCGCCGGTGACCCCGACCCAGGTGAAGTCGTACTCCTCCCAGGCGAGGGTCTGGAGGTTCTCGCCGACCTGCATGTCGTTGGGGACGGAGGTGATCGTCTCGCCGTCGGGCGCCGTGACCTGCACCTTCGGGGCGCCGCCGACGCCACGGATCTCGACGTCCTTGGCCGCGTCGCCGCGCTGGAGGGTGAAGGCGACCGGGGCCGGGGCGCGCTCCTGGGGCGGTGGCGCCGCGCTCAGCAATTCCGTGTCTCCCCCCGAACCCGCCTCCTCGCTCGCGAGCAGCTCCTGCGCGGCGAGTCGCGCCGCGCGAACATCCTGCACCCAGTAGTGACTGGGCTTGCAGCCGTCGGTGACGCCGTTGAAGATGTGCGGCAGGATGTCGCCCCAGTAGTAGCCGATGCCCGGCGTGAAGCCGTCCTCGATCACCGTCAGGCAGGCGACCATCCCGCGGCTGCTGGCGCGGGCGAGGCCGCCGATGCAGCCCCGGTAGCCGGCGATCGAGATCCCCGCCGCGATGCAGACGTCGCCGTTCACGTAGGCGTCCCAGCGCCGCGTGGTCGTGTTCACCTCGAGCCCGCCGCCGGCCTCGATCAGGAAGAGGAAGGTCTGGATCCGGGTGTGGCCCGCGGCCTTGATGTAGTCGGGGTAGGAGTACATCGTGTACGCGTTGCCCATCCGCAGCAGGTTGTTTCCGGGCAGCACCATGTCCACCGTTCCGCCGACCGCGAACGTGGTGCTGGTCAACCGCGTTCCCGCCAGCGGGGCTAGGGTGGAACCGCCGTCCTGGGCGCTGATCACGTAGGGCGCCCGGGGTGAGGGGAAGGCAGCCAGGACGCCGCCCGTCGCCTTGACGATCTTGGCCGCGGTGATCGACGCCTCGCCGCTGAACACGGTCGGGTTGAGCTGCATGTTGAACCCGATCGAATCGAGGAAGACGCCCGGGAAGATCTGCGGCGGCGGGATCGGCTCGCCGAAGCTGAGGATCCCGCCGGCGCTGTGCAGGCCGCCGGCGCAGAAGGCGATCCCGTTGCGGTCGGGCTTCGGGGCGAGGCTCAGGCCCGCGCCCTTCTTCTTGGCGTTCGACGGGACGAAGTGGATCTCGGCCGTGGCCTTCCACCACTTCCTCGGGCAGGATGGACTCGCGGTCGGTGGAACCTCGCCGAGCGCCTTGTAGTTGAAGCTCAACTTCGTCAGGCGCAGCGCCCCGAGGTATGCCTCGGGCACGTTCAGCGACACCTCGCCGAGGATCAGGCCGCGATCGTTGTCGGCCTGGATCGAGACCTTGCTGCTGGGCCGGGTGTTGGCGGAGGTGCTGAACGACTCCGGCAGCGTCATCGAGACGCTCAGGTCGGTGTAGCGACGCGATCCCTCGGCGACGATGCGCAGATCCATCTGCCCGTCGAGGCTGAAGCCGCCGAGCTTGGGCAGGTTCTTGGCGTTGAACGAGAACAGGGGCACGCTGAACTTGCCACCTGCGAACGTCAGGTTCCCCGTTCCGGCGAAGAGGTTGAGCGGTCCGTTGTGGCCGGTGATCGTGCCGAGGTCACCGCTGTTGAGGGTGACCTTGGCGTTCGAGGAGATCACCTTGCCGGACGCCGGGAAGAGGACGACGGAGGCGCCGGATGCCGGCGTGATCGTCATCCCGTTGAACTGCACGGGACTCTCCGAGTAGACGACGCCGAGCCACTCGGCCTTCGTGAAGCACTTGCCGTCACCGATCTGGATGAAGCCGCAGCCGTCCTTCTTGAGCTGCGAGTCGAACCACTCGCCGCCTACGGCTCGCTCCGGGGCGGGGATCTGCTCGGAGGCCAGCACCTGCTGGAAACAGCCGCGGAAATCGGCCGTCCCGAACACGACCTGGGTCTTCGGCAGGAAGGTGCAGGTCGCCTGCACCGCGGTCGTCGCGTAAGGGTCGAGCTTGGGGGTCGAGACGAGCACGTTCTGCATCCGCGGATCGAGCACCTGCTTCGACGTCGGCGGGACCACGAAGGTGTCGGTCGCCGTCGCCTTGCCTCCGCCGCCGATCGCCGTGAGCTGCACCGTGTAGGTGCCCGGCTGCTTGATCCTCACCGTGGTGAACGGATTCGCGGGACTCGTCTCGAAGCTGCTCAGCGCACCCAGCTTGGCCCCGCCGGTGATCGTGAAGGAGAGCTTGCCGGCGCCGGTCGTCGCGGAGGCGTCGATGGTCGCGTAAGGGCGGCTCGGGGCCGGCGGGGTGACCTCCATGTCGGCAAGCACCGGCGCGGTCGGGTTGGGCGCGAACCGCACGCTGGCGTTCAGATGCGAGTCCATCTGAACGACGCAGGTGCTGCCCGAGGCCCCGGCGCAAGCACCTCCCCAGGAGTCGAAGTGGTGACCGGAGGCGGCATTCGCCGTGAGCGTGACCTCGGTCCCGTTCGGGTAAGCCTGCGAGCAGTCGGTGCCGCAGTTGATCCCGGCAGGACTCGAGGTGATCGTTCCCTGGCCGCGCCTGCTGACCGAGAGCAGCTTGTTCGTCGCCGCGACGACCGTCGTCGTCTCGGTGCCGTAGTTGTTGTCGAGGTTGAAGTCGGCGGTGGCGTAGGTGCCTCCGCTTGCGATCACCTCCCCTTCGACCAGCGCGGTTGCCTCGTAGCTGATCGACCGGGACTGGCCCGCCGGGATCGAGTCGTACCAGCAGGTCAGCCACCGCGACTTGCCCCCCTCGCCGCCGTCCTCCTCGTTGAACTGGCACTCGTCGGAGAAGTCGCCGAGCTCGATCTCGTAGGGGATCCCCGTGGTGATGTACGTCCTGCCGGCGGAATCCGGGCCATCGTTGGTGGCAGTCAGCGTGTAGGTGTACGTCTCCCCGACCTCGACCGGGTCCTTGGAGTCGCTGATCTCGAGGTACAGGTCCGCCCTGTTCCACTTGAAGTAGGCGCGCACGGTCTGGGGCGAGTCCATGAACACCTCGCAGACGGGGCCTTGGACGTCGGTGCAGACGCCTCCCCAGTGGGAGAAGCGAGCGTCCTCGAAGGGGGTGGCCGTAAGCGTGACCTCGGTTCCCTCCTCCCACGGCTCGCTGCAGTCGATGCCGATGCCGCACTCGATGCCCGGTGGGCTCGAGGTGACCTGGCCGGCGGTCTCGCCCTCGATGATCACGGTCATGTCGTGGGTCGCCCCCTGGGCCACGGCGGTGCCGCCCGCGAGTAGCAGCATCACGACGGCGAACGACGCGACGGCAACTCCCCGGACGACCCTCGTCGTCGAGCCGGTCAACACCCATCCGCGCGACTTCTCACCCACGAAAGCAGAGCCTGCACCGCCGCGGTCCACGGCGCCATACCCCATGAGGGTGGACGGGCCACCCCCCGTCCTTGGAGCGCCCAACCGTCGGGTGAATCCGGATCTGGCACGATCTGTCAGGTGCCCAGCACATCGGCCACGGCGAAGCGCTTGGAAGACCTCGCATGGCTGCGTCGCGTACGCGATCGGATCGACCGCGAGTACGCGGAGCCGCTGGACGTCGAGGCACTGGCCCGCGGCGCGCACATGTCGGCGGGCCATCTCAGCCGCCAGTTCCGCCTTGCCTACGGCGAGTCCCCCTACGGGTATCTGATGACCCGGCGCATCGAGCGGGCGATGCTGCTGCTGCGCCGCGGCGATCTCAGCGTCACCGAGGTCAGCTTCGCGGTGGGCTGCTCCTCGCTGGGCACCTTCAGCACCCGCTTCGCCGAGCTCGTCGGCGTCCCGCCCAGCACCTACCGACGCGACGCGCAGACGACGAACGGGATTCCCTCGTGCGTCGCCAAGCAGGTGACCAGACCGATCAG
>CAZXKG010000041.1:0-21319 GCA_964641695.1 uncultured Conexibacter sp. | reverse complement strand
CCGCGACGACAACCCGGTCGTCTTCATCGAGCACGAGACCCTCTACGGCGTCCGCGGCGAAGTCCCCGACGACCCCGACCTGACGATCCCCTTCGGCCAGTCGGTCGTTCGCCGCGAGGGCTCCGACGTGACCATCGTCGGCATCCTCAAGATGGCGCACGAAGCCGAGCGGGCCGCCGAGGAGCTCTCCGCCGACCACGGCATCGAGGCCGAGGTGATCGATCCGCGCACCCTGCGCCCGCTCGATCTGGACACGATCCTCGAATCGGTACGCAAGACGAACCGCGCGGTGATCGTCGAGGAGGGCTGGCCCCACGGGGGGGTCGGCGCCAACCTCGCGGCGCTGATCCAGGAGCAGGCGTTCGACTACCTCGACGCGCCGATCCAGCGGATCGCCGGGGCGGACGTGCCGATGCCTTACGCGAAGCGGCTCGAGCAGAGCGCGATCCCCCATGCCGAGCACATCATCAGCGCCGTCAAGCAGAGCCTGGAGGGAACCCGCTCATGACCGACATCGTCATGCCCCGACTCTCGGACTCGATGGAGGAGGGCACCGTGCTGGGCTGGCTGAAGTCGGTCGGCGACGAGGTCGCCGTCGGCGACGAGCTGGTCGAGATCGAGACCGACAAGGCGAACATGGTCTACGAGTCCGACACCGCCGGGACGCTGAACGAGATCCTCGCCGAGGAGGGCACGACCCTCCCGATCGGTGAGGTGATCGCGCGCGTGGGCGATGCCGGCGAGGCCGCGAGCACCGCCGCGGGTGACGGCGAGCAGGCGAAGGCCCGCGAGGGGGGCGCCGAGACCAAGGCCGAGGCCGGACCCAAGGCCGAGGCCGGACCCAAGGCCGAGGCCGGACCCAAGGCCGAGACCAAGGCCGGACCCGCGGCCGAGCAGGAGGATCCGACCGAGCTCGGCGAGCACGGCCGGGTGAAGGCATCCCCCCTGGCACGGCGGATCGCCCGCGAGCGGGGCGTCGACCTCTCCGCCCTGCGCGGCTCCGGTCCGGGCGGCCGCGTGATCCGCGACGACGTCGAGCGTGCCGCCGAGGAGGGCGGGCGAGAAGGAGGGGGAGCCCGTGGATCGGCAGTGGCGACCCAGGTCCCCGCAGCGGCGCCCGCGCCGGCGGCGACGGCGAACGTCGAGACCGCCCGCGGCTCCAGCGAGACGTTCGAGCTGACCCGCCTGCAGCAGACCGTCGCCCGGCGCATGGCCGAGTCGAAGGCGACCGCGCCCCACTTCTACCTCGACGCCGAGATCGACATGTCGCGAGCGGTCGCCGCCCGCGCCGCGATCAAGGCGTCGGCGGGTGAGGGCGACGTGGTCCCCTCGTTCAACGACATGGTCGTCAAGGCGTGCGCCCTCGCGCTCCGGGCCTTCCCGCGGGCGAACGGCGCCTACCGCGACGGCCGGATCGAGGAGTTCTCGCGGGTCAACATCGGGATCGCGGTCGCCGGTCAGGATGCGCTGGTCGTCCCGACGATCTTCGATGCCGACGCCAAGGGCCTGCGCCAGATCGCGGTCGACTCGCGCGAGCTCGCCTCGCGGGTCCGCGACGGCAGCATCACGCCACCGGAGCTGTCCGGGGGGACGTTCACCGTTTCCAACTTGGGGATGTTCGGCGTCAAGAGCTTCTCCGCGGTGATCAACCCGCCCCAGGCCGCGATCCTCTCGGTCGGCTCGATCGATGAGGTGCCCGTGGTGCGCGACGGCGAGATCGTCGCCGGCCACCGGATGTCGGTGACCCTGGCTTGCGATCATCGGATCCTCTACGGAGCCGACGGCGCGAAGTTCCTGGCCAAGGTCCGCGACTTGCTCACCGAACCGGTGTTGTTGGCCATGTAACCGAAGTGACGACGATGACAACCGCCGAACTAGAGGCCCTGGAGCCAACCCCTCACAGACCGCGCACCATCGATGTGCCGCTCGAGGAGCTGCCTCCGATCGACGAGCACACGGTCGAGGTCGACGCCCCCGCGGAAGCGTGCTGGGCCGCCCTCTTCCCGACCTTGGAACAGGCGTTCGACAGCCGCTTCGCCCGCCGCTACGCGGTCAAGGTCGGGGCCCAGGAGACGACCGCGGAAGGGGATCTCCACCATCCCGGAGGGACGCTGCCCGGCTTCACCGTCACCCGCGCGATCGCCCCCGTGATGCTGGCGCTGGCGGGGGAGCACCTCCACGCCAAGTACGCGATCGTGTTCAAGATCGACCTGCTTCCTGGCCAGCGCTCACGGGTGCGGCTGGAGACCAGGGCGGATTTCCAGGGAGCCAAGGGCAAGCTCTACCGGGTCGGGGTGATCGGCTCGGGCGGCCACGTAGTCCTGGTGCGCAGGCTGCTGCGCTCGATCAAGCGCCGCGCGGAGAAGAGCGCGGAAGGCCGATGAACCGCCGCTGCCGGCTCGCGGCGGCCCTGTCGGTCGTGCCGCTGACTCTCGCCCTGACGCCGGCCGCTGACGCCGGCAAACGCAGCAAGCCCGTGCTCCCGCGAGCCGGGATCTACAGCGCCGAGCCGATCAAGCCGACCGCCGACTTCCTGCTGGGGACCTTCGCGGTCGTGCGTGACAAGCAGGGCACGAGGATCGTCGCGGTCGAGACGAAGCCGGGCATCTACTACCCCAACGTCCTCGAATGCGGCGCCGCGTCCCTGCCGTTGCGCAGGGAGGTCGTCCCGGTCAAGCCGAACGGCCAGTTCAAGGTCCGCGACTCGCGGCCGACGCTCGCCGGCAGGCAGGTCGTCCGCTGGAGCGGTCGCTGGGTGCGGCCCGGGAAGGTCAGGGGGCAGATCCGGATCAAGGTCAAGAACTGCAAGACCACCTACAAGTGGAAGGCCCGTCGCCTTCCTCCCGGCGCCGGATGAGCCCCTCCGGGCAGCGCCCGCTCAGGATCCTCGAGCTGGGCACGATCTCCTACGACGAGGGACTCCGGCTGCAGTCCGATCTGATCGCCGAGCGGCTGGCGGGAGAGATCCCCGACACCGCCGTCCTGCTCGAGCATCACCCGGTGCTGACCAAGGGCAGGCGCACCGACGCGCGGGAGCTCGGGATGGGCGAGGACTGGTACCGCGCTCAGGGGATCGAGGTGGCGGAGACCGACCGCGGCGGCCGGGTCACCTACCACGGCCCGGGGCAGTCGGTCGTCTACCCGATCGTCGACCTGCGGCAGCTCGGCGACGACGGGCGGGCCGACGTCCGCGGCTACGTCGGCGCCCTCGAGCGGGCGGTCATCGCCGCACTCGACGGATATGGGATCAGCTCGCAGGTCTTCGCCGGGCTGACCGGTGTCTGGACGGCTGGAGCGCCGCCGATCGCCGCCGGCGGGAGCGGTCCGGAGCGGGAGCCCGTGAGCGCGCTCGACCCTGAGCTGGCCGCGGCCGGCGGGGTGGCGCGGAAGATCGGGTCGATCGGCATTCACGTCACCCGCGGGGTCACCTCCCACGGGCTCGCCGTCAACGTCAGCAACGACCTGCAGCCGTTCGAGTGGGTCGTCCCCTGCGGGATCGACTCGGCGCAGATGACCTCGGTCGCCCGCGAGCTGGAAGGTCGCGGGCGACCGGCGCCGAGTGCCGGGGATCTCTCCCGCGCGGTGGTGGCGGCGCTCGCAGCCGAGCTACGAAGCCACGTCGTCACCGAGAACCCGGCCTAGCGACCTCGGCGAGGGGGCCTCACGGCACTCAGCTCTCGGGTACGCCGCTCCACTTCACCTTGCCGGTGTCGCAAGGCTTCCGCTTGAACTCGTACTCGTAGGTGTCCTCGTGCCACACCGGCGTCACCTTCGTCTTCAGACGAAGCGTTCCCTTCACCTTCGCGGCGGACGTGAACTTACCCTTCCAGGTCAAGTCGCCCCTGATCCCCGACGGCTCGGTCCCGTACTTGTCCACGACCTTGCCCTTGTAGCTGAACCGGCCGGACTTCTTGATCTTGATCTGCTTGACCGGAAGCTGCAGGATGGCGACGTTGCAGGCGAAGTTCGTGGGCGGGACGATGGCCTTCAACTTCCGCGAGAACGCGTAGGGCTTGATCTTCGCGCCGGCGACGACGAACCGCGCCGCGGAGTCGTTGCCCCCGGGAGGCTTCGTCTCGCCCCACCAAGGCCCGTTCGACGGCGTGCTCGGGCTGCCGGCGGCGACCGCGGTGACCGCCAACGCGGCTGTGATAGCCACGGAAAGAACAAGGACGCGAAACTTCACGAAGACCCCCACCAGCCGAGAATGGACGGCGAGAGCCTAACGCACCGCATGCAGGAGCGCCGGCAGCTCGTGCATCGCGTCGAAGACGACCGCCCCCGCCTCGGCCAGCTCCACGGGATCGGACTCGGCGCAGTAGGCGAAGACGTGCATCCCGGCCCGGCGGGCCGCCATGACCCCGTGGACGGAGTCCTCGATCACGGCTGAGCGCTCGGGCGCCGCCCCCATCCGCTCGGCCGCGTGCAGGAACAGGTCCGGCTCGGGCTTGCCGCGCTCGACGTCGTAGGCGCTGAAGATGCGGCCGTCGAAGCGGTCCAGCAGCCCCGCCGACCCGAGCGTCAGTCGCATCTTCTCCTGCGGCCCGTTGGAGGCGACGCAGGTGCGCTGGGTGAGTCCGTCGAGAACCGCCACCACCCCGGGAACGGGCTTCACCCCGTCGGCCGCGAGCGCGGCCATCTGCCGTTCCCGGAACCGCGTGGCGAAGTCATCCGGCAGGGGCTCGCCGATCCGGCCCTCGATCAGCTTCTGGGTGTCGGGCCACCAGGTCCCGGTGAAGATCCGATGGCTTTCCGCTTCCGTGATCTCGTGGCCCATGTCGCCCAGGAGGCCGGCGAGCGCACCGGTCGAGATCCATTCGGAGTCGACCAGAACGCCGTCGCAGTCGAAGATGACGAGGCCGTCTGCGTCCACGGGCGAGAGGTGCGGCTCCGGTCGTCTGGACGACCGTCAGCGGGTCGCCGCCAGAGCACGCGCGAGCCGGGCGATCCCTTCGGGGACGTCCTCGGTCGGGACGCTGGCAAACGACAGCCGCAGGCTGCGCTCGCCGCCTTCGATCATGAAGTCGGGACCGGCGACGAATCCGACGCCCTCCTCCTTGGCGGGAGCGAGCATCCTCGTCGTGTCTGCACCCTCGGCGAGGTCGAGCCAGAGGAAGTAGCCGCCGCCGGGGACGACGAACTCGGCCTCGGGGATCTGCGCCCGGAGCTGCTCGACGACGGCATCGCGGCGCGCCGCTAAAGCCGGCCTGACGATCTCGACGTTGCGGTCCAGGGCGCCGGTGCGACAGAGCTCGAAGACGATCGACTCGGCCAGCATGTTCGGGGAGATGTAGGTCTCGGTCGCGCCCTGCGCGAGCTGCTTGACCTCGGCCTCGGGGCCGACCAGGTAGCCGACGCGGATGCCCGGGCTGACCGTCTTCGAGAACGACGAGGCATGGATCACCTTCGCCTCCGTCCCCTCCCCCAACTCGAGCATCGTCGGTGCGGACTCGGCCTCGAAGCGGACCTCGCGGTAGGGGTCGTCCTCGAAGATCCAGAACCCGTACTCGGCCGAGAGCTCCACCAGTCGGCGGCGCTTCGGCTCCGAGAGCGTGCAGCCCGCCGGGTTGTGGAAGTTGGGGATGACGTGGACGAGCTTCGGGCGGTGACCGTCGGCGAGCGCCTGCTCGACCCCGTCGACGTCGATCCCGTCAGCTTCGAGCGCCACCCCGATCCGATCGACGCCGAGCTTGTCCAGCATCAGCAGCGTGCGGTCGTAGGACGGCTGTTCGACGATCACCTCGTCGCCCGGCTCCAGCAGGTGGCTGAACAGCATCCAGCCGGCCTCGAGCGAGCCGTTGGTGATCATGATCCGCGCCGGGTCGACTCCGCCGTGGCGGTTGCCCAGCCACTCGGCAAGACCCCGGTGGCCGATTCCCGTCCCGTAGGAGAGCGCCCTGACCGGATCGTCAGCGAGCGCCTTGGCCGCCGCCTCGCGGACGGCGTCGACGGGGAGCAGGTCGGCGCTCGGGGCGCCACGGGCGAAGGAGATCACGTCAGTGGGCATCGACGGGCGAGTATAGGCGCGGCGGAGGGCCGGCTCCGACCTCAGCCGCGCAGCGTCTCGGCGGCGAGCTGGGCCGCCTCGCTCGGGCTGGTGCCGACCCGGACGCCCTTCGCCTCGAGCGCTTCCTTCTTGGCGGCGGCGGTGCCGGAGGAGCCGGAGATGATCGCGCCGGCGTGGCCCATCTGCTTGCCCGGAGGCGCGGTGAAGCCGGCGATGTAGGCGACGACCGGCTTGGTCACGTGCTCGGCGATGTAGTCGGCCGCACGCTCCTCGGCGTCGCCGCCGATCTCGCCGACCAGCACGATCAGCTCGGTCTCCGAGTCGTTCTCGTAGAGCTCGAGGATGTCGATGAAGTCGGAGCCGACGATCGGATCGCCGCCGATGCCGACGATCGAGGAGTTGCCGAGCCCGGCCTGCTTGAGCTCGTTGCCGATCTGGTAGGTCAGCGTGCCCGACTTCGAGACGACGCCGATCGAGCCCGCGTCGAAGAACTGGGCGGGGATGATCCCGACGTTGGCCTTGCCCGGCGAGAGCACGCCCGGGCAGTTGGGGCCGATCAAGCGGACGCCCGCCTCCTTCGCCTTCCAGTAGGTCGGGAGCATGTCGTGGACCGGGATGCCCTCGGTGATCGCGATCACCGTCTCGCAGCCCGCGTCGATCGCCTCGTTGATCGAGGCCGCGGCGAAGCGGGCGGGGACGAAGACCATCGAGGTGTTGGCGCCGGCCTCGTCGACCGCTTCCTTCACGGTGTCGAAGATCGGCACGCCGTCGACGTCCTGGCCACCCTTCTTCGGGGTGACCCCGGCGACCAGGTCGGTGCCGTAGTCGCGGTTGCGCAGACCGTGGAAGGTTCCCTCACGGCCGGTCAGCCCGCTGACGACGAGCTTGGTGTCGTTACCGACGATGATGCTCATGCCGCACCGCCCTTCTCGTCGACGTTCGCAAGGGCGACGACCTGCTCGGCGGCCCCGAGCATCGTCTTCGCGTTATGCAACCCGGGGAGGTTCGCGTCGGCGAGCAGCGCCAGCCCCTCCTCCGAGTTGGTTCCGTCGAGGCGGACGACCAGCGGCACGTCCAGCTCGACGCGCTCGTAGGCCTCGATGATCCCCTTGGCGACCTCGTCGCAGCGGGTGATCCCGCCGAAGATGTTGAAGAGGACGGCGTCGACCTTCTCGTCGGAGGTGATCACCTCGAGGGCATCGACGATCGCATCGGCCTTCGAGCCGCCGCCGGCGTCGAGGAAGTTCGCGGGGTCGCCGCCGGCGTTGGCGACGACGTCCAGGGTCGACATGCAGAGCCCGGCACCGTTGCCGAGGATGCCGACGTTGCCGTCGAGCTTCACGTAGGTGAGGCCCTTCTCCTTCGCCATCCGCTCCTGCGGATCCTCCGGCGGCTCCTCGGCCGCGGCGAGCTCCTCGTGACGGAAGAGGGCCGAGCCGTCGATCGTTACCTTGGCGTCGAGCGCCACGATCCGGCGATCGGAGGTGACGATCAGCGGGTTGACCTCGATCAGCGTCGCGTCGAACTCGTTGAACGCGCCGTAGAGGGCGACCATCGACTCGGCGACCGCGTCGACCACGTCCTCGTCGATCCGCGCGTCGATCGCCATCGTCCGCGCATCGTCGAGCAGGAGGCCGGGACCCGGGTCGATGTGGCGGCGGACGAGCGCGTCCGGATCGGTCTCGGCGATCTCCTCGACGTTCATCCCCCCCATCCGCGAGAGGATGGCGAGCGGCTTCTTGGCCGAACGGTCGAGGATGATCGAGGCGTAGTACTCGGCGTCGATCTCCGACGCCTCCTCCACCCAGACCTGGTGGACGGGGAACGGCCCCTCTCCCCGTGGGCCGTAGATGTCCATGCCGATGATCGCGTCCGCGTGGGCACGAGCTTCGTCGATGTCCTTGGCGAGCTTGATGCCACCGGCCTTGCCACGGCCACCGATCTGCACCTGCGCCTTGATCACGCACGGGTAGCCGATCCGCTCGGCGGCGGCGACCGCCGTCTCGACGTCATCGGCCACTTCGCCTGAGGGCACGGCCACACCGGCACGCGCGAACAGCTGCTTTCCCTGATATTCGAGGAGGTCCATTTCGTAGGGCGCGCGAGTTGGGGGTTTCGTTTCTGGGCGCGCGGCGGCAGACCCTATATCAAGCCCGGAGCTGAAGGCGGCGTCGCGAACCGCCGCCTCGTCGGAGGTCTGCTGTGCGGGATCCTGAACGCGGGCGATTACGGACTCGCGATCGGGGTATTGAACATCAGGACGGCCTAATCGCCCATTGGCGAGCAGGGGACGGCCGGATGACGGGACAAGCGAAACCCAGGAAGGGTGGTCGAGATGAGTTCTTGGATGTTCATCACCAACCACACGAGGATCCTGCTGGTCATCGCCGAGGATCCGACGGTACGGCTGCGTGACATCGCGGCTCGCCTCGAGATCACCGAGCGAGCGGCTCAGCGGATCGTCTCCGAACTGGACGATGCCGGATATCTGAGCCGCAGGAGAAGCGGCCGCCGGAACGTCTACACGGTTCACGGGAACGAGCGTCTGCGGATCCCGAAGGCCCGCGAGACCACGATCGGAGAGCTCCTCAACCTGCTCGCGAACCGGCCCGCCCGCCTCGCGGCGGCGGCTTGAGGACCGATCGGATCGAAGAGCACGGGGGGCAACCGGGTCACCCCGGCGCCGTCGCAGCGCACGGCGCCGGGGCCGATCCGCCTGCCCCGGGGCACCGCCACTGCCCCGGCGAGCGACCCCTGCCATAATTCCGCGCCCTCATGCCCCTACCTAAACGAAGCGAGATCGAGTGGGTGACCGTTGATTGCTACGGCACCCTGATCGACTGGGAGAAGGGGATCAGCGAAGTTCTTCAGCGGGAAGCCGCCGAAGACGGACTGACCCTGGACGTCAAAGCACTGCTGCAGAAGTTCTTCGAAGTGCACTACGAGGTGATGGGCGGCTCCTACGAGCTCTACGCCGAGGTGCTGCGCCGCGCCCTGGTCAAGGCGGCCGCCGAGTTCGATTGGGCGCTGGAGCCCTCTCGGGCCCAGTTCCTGCCCAACTCGATCGCCGACTGGCACCCGTTCCGCGAGTCCAACGCCGCGATGGACCGGCTTCGTGAGAAGTACAACCTCGGGATCGTCTCCAACATCGACGACAAGCTGCTCGGCGTCTCGCGCCGTCACCTGCGAACCGAGCTCGATCTCGTCGTCACCGCCCAGCAGGTGCGCAGCTACAAGCCCGAGCCCGCCCACTTCAAGGAGTGCGCGCGCCGGATCGGCAAGAAGAAGGGCTGGGTCCACATCACCAGCGGCTACTACGCGGACGTCGAACCGCTGCTGAAGATGCGCGTCCCGGTGATCTGGATCAACCGCCACGGCGAGAAGCTGGAGAGCGGCAAGAAGAAGCCGACCGCGGAGGTCAAGACCCTCCGCGACGCCGCCAAGAAGCTCGGCTGCTGAGTCGGGGCCGTCTCGCCGGGTCGAGATGAGGCGGCTGCTTCCCGACCCCGCCGAGACGACCGTCTCCGAGCAGATGGAGAGCTTCGACCCTGCCTCCCTGGCGGGGGATGCGCGACCCTACGTGTTCACGAACTTCGCCCTCACCGTCGACGGGGAGGCGACGATCGGTGGGGTCTCCGGGGAGATCGGCAGCGACGACGACACGGCGATGCTGGTCGGCCTGAGGACCACAGCCGACGCGGTCATGATCGGTGGCGGCACGATGCGGGCCGAGCGCTACGGCCGTCCCGTCGCCGATCCAGCCAAGCGTGAGCTGCGCGAGCGGCGCGGCCTCGAGCCTGATCCGCTGATGGTGATCCTCGCCGGCAGCTTGGGGACGTTGCCGTGGGACGCGCCCCTGTTCACCGCCGGCGAGGGCCGCGTGCTGCTGATCACCGCGGGCGACGAGGTGGCGCCGCCGACCGAGACGGCGGTGGAGGTGGAGCGGATCGGCGACGCCGCGGGGCGAGTCGACGTCGCCGCCGCCCTCCGTCACCTGCGGAGCGCCCGCGGCATCCGCGCCCTGCTCTGCGAGGGAGGGCCGACCCTCCACACCGTGCTGCTTCAGGCCGGGCTGCTCGACGAGATCTTCCTCACGCGGGCTGCGGCGATCGGTGGTGGCAGTGGCCCGGGGCTGTTCTCCGGCCTGCCGGAAGCGCGGCGGGAGCTGGAGCTGCGCTGGCTGCTCGCCTCCGGCGACGAGCTCTTCGCCCGCTATCAGCTCAGATGATCGGCGCCGATCCCTCGAGGATCGGCGCCGTATGAGGCGGAGGGGGTCATTGGGCGGAGCAGCGGTGCCGCCGGACTCGCTATCGGCTCAGGCCGGGATCAGGCCCTGCTGCTCGGCCCGGACCTCACCGCGGCGCAGCATCCTGATGCCGACGATCACGGCGCCCAGGAACGAGGCCATGCCGAGCGTGAGCTGGACGCTGAGGATCCCCTCCGGGGTCCAGTAGACGTCCCTGAGGTCGAGCAACAACGCCGCCTCGTCGAAGGTGAGCCCGACGCCAACGCCGAAGGGGACCGCGAGCGCCGTCTCGAGGCTCTGCCGCTCGGTCACGATCGCCGCCGCGCCGGAGCCGAACGCCAGCAGGATGCCCGGGACGAAGTGGTGGATGTGCCGCCCACCGACGCTGACGTTGCCGAGCGGCCACCAGCCCGCGCGGATGCCGGCAGTGGACACGCGAGCGAAGATCGTCGCGCCGACGAAGCCGGAGAAGAGGTTGAACATCGCGGTCTCGGTCTGCGAGGTGGCGCCGTAGCCGGCGACCGCGGCGATCACCGTGTCCTGGGAGGCCTGCCCGGCGACCTGCAAGGCCTCGACCGGGCCTTCGGCGTGGTGGGATGCAGCCTCCTCGCCCTGATGGCGCACCTCGATCCGGCGGCGGTAGCGGCGGACCACCTCGCCCCCGAAGACCGCCGCGCCCGCCGCGGCGGCGGTCGTGGCCAGGACCAGCGTGAGCCGATCCTCACGCGCGCGGAGCTTCGAGCGTCGCCGAGCGAACACGGCTAGACGGTTGATTCCCGATGACGTGCACGACCAAGCCGGGCGCTGCACGCACCCGCAGGGCGTAGTGGCGCTACGGACAAGGGTGCGCGTGGTGATCCGGCGCCCGAACGACGAAGTGGGCGTGCGCTTCATCCGGAGCTGCGGGAACTTGGCATCGACCATCTAGAGCAGAACCACGTTGTCGGCGTCGAGGCCCCGGGTCACGCCGCGGAAGTCGACGACGAGGGGGGCCGCCGCGACCAACGCCCCGTAATCGACCTGCGGGTGCGCGGTGACGATCGCCACCACGTCGGCGTCCACGGCCGTGGCGACGTCGACCGAGCTCAGCCCGACCTCTGGAAGCTCGCGCACCAGGGGATCGTGGTAGCTGACCTTCGCGCCGAGCTCCCGCAGCCGCTCGATGATCTTCAGCGCCGGGGACTCGCGCAGGTCGGCGACGCCGGCCTTGTAGCTGACGCCGAGGATCATCACCTTCGACCCCATGACCGGCTTGGCGACGTCGTTGAGCGCCCGCTGCACCTTCGCGGCGCAGTAGAGCGGGTGGGACTGGTTGATCTTGCCCGCCAGCTCGACGAACTCGGTGACGAAGTCGTGCTCGCGCGCCTTGTAGGCGAGGTAGAACGGATCGACCGGCAGGCAGTGCCCGCCCATCCCCGGGCCGGGCTCGAAGCGCATGAACCCGAAGGGCTTGGTCGAGGCGGCGTCGATCACCTCCCAGATGTCGATGCCGAGCCGATCGGTGAGCTGCGCGAGCTCGTTCACGAGCGCGATGTTGACCGAGCGGAAGGTGTTCTCGAGCAGCTTCGAGAGCTCGGCCGCCTCCGGCGAGCTGACAGTGACCACCTCCTCGCAGATCTCCGAGTAGACGGCGACGGCGCGGGCCGTGCAGGCGTCGGTCATCCCGCCCACGACCTTCGGCGTCTCGGCGATCGTGTGGGAGCTGCGGCCCGGATCGATGCGCTCGGGTGAGTAGGCGAGGTGGAAGCCGACGCCGACCTCGAGCCCCGACGCCTCGCTCAAGGGATCCAGGAGCTCCTCGCGGGTGGTTCCCGGGTACGTGGTCGACTCGAGCACGACGAGCTGACCCTCGCGGAGCTGCCCGGCGATCATCTGCGCGGCGGCGCGCACGTAGGTGAGATCGGGCTCACGGGCCGCCGCGAGGGGCGTGGGAACGCAGATCAAGATCGCCTCGCAGTCCCGCAGGGCGGTCGCATCGGTCGTCGGCACGAACCGCTCGCCGAGCGCGGCGAGCTGCTCCGCGGAGACGTCCTCGACGTCGCTCTCCCCGCGAAGGAGGCGACTGACGCGCGCCTCGTCGACGTCGAATCCCACGACCTCATGGCCCGCCCCGCCGAAGGCGGCGGCGAGCGGTAGCCCGACGTAGCCGAGTCCAACGACGGCGATGCGCATTCGCGTCAGTCTAGGCATGCCCACGGGCGAAGCCTTCCGGGCGCCGCAAACTGCAGGATCCCCGGCGCACGGCCCCGAAGCCGGGAGTAAGGTGGAAGCTCGTGAAGCGACTCCTGGTGCCAGCCCTCACGCCCGCCATGATCGGCGTCTCCGTCGTGCGTCATTTCGCCTGGTACCTCAGCTATCACGCCGCCGGCGACGAACGCCGCTGAGCCGACGAGGACTCCGCCCAGAGGGCTTTGGTCCCGTCAGATGGGCCATGTAGGGCTCGAACCTACGACCTTGAGATTAAGAGTCTCCTGCTCTACCAGCTGAGCTAATGGCCCGGAAGGTCTTGATGGTAGCGAGACGGCTCGCCGCTGTGGACCGTCGCTCAGCCGCTGGGCGCGGCGCCGGCTGAGCCGCCCAGGCCGCCCAGCGGGTTCTGCAACTCGCTCTTGTCGGGAGCGCTCTGCTCGAGCGATGCGGCGATCTGCTTGCCCTGGCGCTTGGCCTGGGTGAGCGTGTTCTCGATCTGCCGCTTGGTGGCCGCGTCCGGCGCCTCCGCGAGCGCGCGCTTCTCCGCCGCCTTCGCGGTCTTCTCGTCGCCGGCCAGGTAGGCGAAGCGGGCGAGCTGAAGCTCCGTACCGGCGCTCGGACGGCCTTCGGCGATGATCTGCGCCGCGGCCACCACCTGCTCGAGATCGCTCTCGAAGAGGGTCGGGTCCGACCCGGCGACGTAGGTGTAGGCCCTGATCATCAGGGTCGCCGCGCTCATGTCCGGCTTCTTCGGGTTCGTGTCCAGGTAGCGCTCCCAGGCGTCGGTCGCCGCCCGGAACTCGACCATCGCCTGCTCCGGCACCGAGGGAGTGCCGTTCTCGTCGACCTCGACCCGGGACTGCCCGGCCAGGAAGTTCGTGCGGGCCAGGTTGATCAGGGCGCGCTCGTTGTCGGGATCGGTGGCGAGCGTCTGCTCTGCCCGCTCGATCTGCTGCTCGTACTGGGGATCCGTGCTGGCGTCGCCGCCGATTCCGAGCGCGTCGAAGAGTCCCCCGCTGGTGCCGCTGCCGATGCCGAGACCGACCAGGCCTACCGCCATCAGCAGGGCCAGCAGTGCGTAGATCACCTGGATCACGCGCTTCCGCCTGCCGCCTAGTTCGAAAAGCATGCGGGGGAGCCTAGTTGTTGGCGAGCTCCGACGACTGCGCTTGCCGCGGACGGCCCAGCCATCGGGCGAGGAGCAGGCTCAGCTCGAACAGGATGACGAGCGGGATCATCGAGATCAGCATCGTCACCGGGTCGGTCCCGGGAAGCAGCATCGCGAGGACGGCGATGATCAGGACCGCATAGCGACGGTTGGCTCCGAGCTGATCCGGGGTGACGATCCCGAGCCTGGTGACGGCGAGGATGCCGATCGGGATCTGGAACAGGATCCCGACCGAGATCAGCGACAGCGCGAAGAAGCTGTAGTAGTCGCGGGCCCTGATGCCGACGTCGAACTGGTCGGCGTTGAAGTTCAAGAGGAAGTTCAAAGCGGCCGGCGCGACCACGAAGTAGGCGAAGACGACGCCGGAGATGAAGAGGACGGGAACGAGCAGGAGCAGCGGCACGATCGTGCGCTTCTCCTGCGGGCTGAAGGCGGGCAGGACGAAGGCGTAGATCTGGTAGAGGAGGACCGGCAGCGCGATCAGGATCGCGGCGTAGAGCGACAGCGTCAGCGTCGTCATGAAGGGCTCGGCCGGCGAGAACGTGAACGGCTCGTAGCCGTCGGGCAACGGACCGTTGGCGACGTCGAGGATCAGGTGGTTCTGCCAGAAGCAGAGAACGAGCGCCAGGCCGAGGACGACCGCGCTGACGATCAGGCGGTTACGAAGCTCGTCGAGATGCTCGACGATCGTCATCCGATCCTCGAAGTCCGCAGCTTTGAACCTCGCCACTCGTCACCCGCCTGTCTCTGGGCGCCCGCTGTGGGTCAGGGAGTTGTTGCTCGGTCGCCGGCGCCCGTTGCCGCAGGCTCCCGCTCATCTTCGTAGGCGGCCGTCGTGATGTCCGGCTCGTTCTCGATCACTTCGGGCTCGTCGGGCTCGTCGTGATCGCCGCTGACCGAGGACTTGAACTCACGCAGCCCGTTGCCCAGCGAACGTCCCAACTCGGGAAGCCGCTTGGGGCCGAAGATGACGAGGGCGATGATCAAAACGATCGCCAGCTCGAGTGGACCGATGTTCGGCATCTGCCCATCGTAGCGCTCGGCCGCCCCCGAGTGTGCCCCAGACAGCACAACGCGACCGGCTCACCTGCGCCGGATCGTGAAGCGGACGCGCTTCGGCTTCGACTCGTTCTCGGTCTGGTCGATCGCCCTGAGCACCGCCTCGTAGCGCCCGGGGCGGGGTTTGAAGTTCTTCGATCGGCCGCCGATCCGCACCCCGTTCCAGCCGATGTAGGCCTTCCACTTCGCCCATCCGGCGAAGCTGCGCTTGGCCTGGTGACGCTTGCCCTTGCGCCCGTAGCGGAAGTACTCGGCGTCGAGGCGGCCGCGGTCGTTGAGCGAGAACTTCAGGCTCGTCCCCTTGCGGCCGAACTTGCTCGCCCCCAGCCTGACATCGCGAAGCACCGGCTTGGAGCGGTCGACGTTGATCTTCGGGACCGGGTCGGGCTCGGTGATCGGGTCGCCCGGCCGATCCGAGACGATCACGGTCCCCTGGACGAGGGTGTGCAGCTTGCAGTGGAAGCGGTAGGTGCCGGGCTGATCGAAGGTGTGCTGGAAGCTGTCGCCGAGCGCGTGCTCGGGCAGCCTCGACTGCGGATCGGTGTCGATGTCCTTGGCGTTCGCGCTGGTTCCGGTGACCGAGTGCATGGTGTCCGGGCCGGTCCAGTACCAGGTCACGTGCTCGCCGAGGTCGAGGTCGATCTCGGCCGGGGTCCACATGTAGTTGGCGATCGCCACGCGGGCGTTCGCCGCCCCGGCGCGGTCAGCCGAGAGCGTGGCGAGAGCGAGGAGGAGCGTCGCGGCCAGCAGCGGGACTGCGGCGGGGCGGAGGATCAGTCGACGATGTACCAACCGCTCATCCCCTGGTGAAGGTGGCTGAACACGTGGCAGTGGTAGAGCCAGCGGCCGGGGTTGTCCTCGACGAAGCGGGCGGTCGTGATGTCGCCAGGGCCGATCGTGACGTTGTCGACGATCGTCCCGGTGCCGGGAGCGGGCCAG
The DNA here is from genome assembly GCA_964641695.1 of uncultured Conexibacter sp. Classification (GTDB taxonomy): domain Bacteria; phylum Actinomycetota; class Thermoleophilia; order Solirubrobacterales; family 70-9; genus RHKX01. The sequence continues at coordinate 5,710 of CAZXKG010000041.1, read as the reverse complement.
CGATGGCCGTGGACGTGGAAGGTGTGGAAGGCGTCGTCGAGCGCGTAGACGTGGAAGGCGACGTCGTCGCCGACCGCCGCGCGGAAGGTCGGTGTCGAGCCCGTGTAGGAGCGCCCGTTGATGCACCAGAACGGCTGCTTGAGGCCCGTGGCGACGGGCATGAGCGAGTGGAAGGCGGTGAAGAACTCCTTGTCGGGCTGCGGCTTGTCGGGATCGCGAACGATGATCGGCCCGTGCAGGCCCTTGTAGAGCGGGATCGGATCGAGAGGGCCGTGGTCGTGGTACATCCACGCCCCTTCGCTCTCGGGGATCGCCTCCCAGACGTAGTCGAAGGTCTCCCCCTGCTGGACGAACCCGCCGGGATCGGTGTGCTTGCCCTTGTAGGCGCCGTCCATGTCGACCGAGTACTGGATCCCGTGCGGGTGGATGGTCACCGGCGAGGACAGCTCGTTGCGGAAGTGGACGACGACGGTCTCGCCGACGTACGCCTCGATCAGCGGGCCGGGGATGCGGGCCGCTCCGAGCGGCGCCGCGAAGTTCGCCGAGTAGGCGCGGTAGGCGTAGGCGGTGAAGGTCTTCTTCCCCTTCACCTTCTTGCCCATCATCTGATCCCGCTTGTTGGGGACGATGTTCCACTTCACGGCCTCGGCCTTGATCCAGTACTCGCGCTGCCCGGGAGTGGTCGCGGCGAGCGTGGTCGCGGCCGGCGCCTTCGCCTCGCGGCGCCCTGCGGCCGCGACCTTCGGCGGTACCTCGAGCTCCTTCGAGATGCCGGGAAGGTCCGCCTCACGATCGAGGAAGACCTCCTTGCCGGCCAGCGTGCAGAGCAGGAGACCACCCGCGGCATCCGCCATGAACTTGCGGCGGCCCACGGGCGCCATGGGTGGCAGGCTCATCGTTCCGCCTCCTCCTCGAGCGCCCCGCTTCCGACCGGGGCAGTCATCACTTGTTCTTCTTCTTGTTCTTCTTGTTCTTCTTTTTCTTCTTCTTCGCGGGCTTCACCTTGACCTCAGCCTGCATCACGACGGGGTGGATGGTGCAGATGAACTTGTAGGTTCCCTTCTTCTGGAACTTCGGCGTGAACTTGATCCCGATCGCGCCGCTGCGTGAGGTGAAGTCCTTCTTCTTCACCTTCTTCGGCCCCTTGTCCAACGTCGCGTTGTGCGTGTTGATGTTCATCGAGTCCCAGACGAACTTGACCTTGTTCCCCTGCTTGACCGTCACCTTCGCCGGCGAGAAGTAGTCGTCGGCGACGAGGACCTTCGGCGTCTTCGCCGCGGCCCCCGCGGTGCCCAGTACGAGCACCGCGAGGACTGCCGCTACGAGCGCCCCGCCCAATCCCCAGATCGGGGTCTTTCCGCGACTCAGTTGCATTGCGGATCCGGCTTGATGTCGACTGCCTTGTACTTCTTGAACTTCGGATGCGAGTGCTGGACCCACGAGCACTCCTGGGCTTCCGGCGGCTTGGCGTCGTTCGACAGCACGTAGTTCAGTAGCTGGCCGACCATGTTGCCGTTGCCGACGCTGGTTCCGGTCGCGCCCGGATTGGGGGCGACGACCGGTGCCGGGCACGTCGTCGGGTAGAGCTGCTCGATCGTCGCCGAGGCGTCACCGGTAGGCGCGAACGTCGAGCTGTTGTTCCCCGACCAGCAGTTGCCGCTGCCCGAGCCGTCGTTCCAGAAGTCGACCGCGTTGGTGTCGGTGCCGTCGCGGCCCATCTCGTTGCCCTTGATCTGGTTGTCCTTGCTGAGCGCGTCGCCACCTTCGTTGAACGGGTCCGAGAACATCGCGACACCCCACTTGAAGTTGCCGAAGATGTTGTTGTTCTCGACCTTCCAGTTCTGGCCGCCGAAGAGGATCACGCCGGCGCCCGTCGGGTACTGGAGCGTCCCCAGCCCCTCGATCTCGCCGAGGCCGTCGCTGACGGTGTTCACGCCCGAGTTCGGCAGGAAGTAGTTGAAGTTGTTCCAGAACACGTTGTTGTTGCGGATCACGCTGTCGGAGGTTGGCTCGAACGGCTCGGAGTCGAGCGTGTTCGGGACGATCCCCGCTCCGTTGTTGTAGTAGTCGGAGTTCTTGATGTCGACGTAGTGCGAGTTCGTCCCCGAGTAGCCGAGCACGTTCTTGTACGCCTTGTTCTTGTCGAGGACGGTCTTCTTCGGGTTCTTCTGCGGGAACGGGGTCGCGCCGATGTAGAACGCCGAGTCGCCGTGGCCCCAGCCTTCCGACTGGGTGATCTTGCCGCCGGCGCAGCCGAAGGCGTAGACGCCGTAGGAGCGGTTGAACGCGGTGTAGGTGTTCTTGGCGAGGAAGTCGTTGCAGGTGATCTTCTTGTTCGCCGTGTTCGAGTCGTAGAAGAAGATGCCGTTGTTGGCGAAGTTGCGGACGAGGACGTTCTTGACCGTCACCTTGTTGACGTTGCGAACCTCGATGCCGTTGTTGGCCACGCCGCTGCCGTCACCGGACTGGGCGTTCTTGCCCTCGATGATCACCTTCTTGGCCTTCTTGGCGGGAGTGCCGGTGATCGTCAGGCCCTTGTACTTCTTGCCGGTGATGTAGACGCCCTCGACGTACTTGCCCGGCTTGACCTTGATCGTGTCGCCCTTGCCGGCCTTGTCGACCGCCTTCTGGATCGTCCGGTACTTGCAGCCGTGCTTGCAGACGACCAGCGGCTTGTCCTTCTTGTTCTTCTTCGCGGCGCTGGCTCCGGCAGGAACCAGGAACAGCGCAGCCGCCAGGGCTACTGCCGCAATACGAACGACGAGACCAACGCTCATAACTCTCCTCATCTAGTGCGGGGGCTCGGCCCCATGCCCGCCCCAAGTGCTCTTTCGTACCGCTTTCCCGGAGCGGCACGCAGACGATCGTAACCGATCGGACTGGCTGCTGAGCCAGTAGTTGACGACACCCTCAACTCGGCAGCGAAACCACGCAGTCGACCTCCACGAGCGCACCCAGCGGGAGCTTGGCCTCGACCGTGGCGCGGGCCGGGCGGGGTTCGGCGAAGCGGGCGGCGTAGATCTCGTTGAAGGCGGGCCCGTCCGCGAGATCGGCCAAGAAGACGCCGCAGCGGACGACATCGTCGAGCGTGGCGCCGGCGGCCGCGACGACCGCGGCCAGGTTGTTCAGCGCCAGCTCCGCCTGCTCGGCAAGCGTCCCGCCGGCGAACTCACCGTCGCGAGCCGCGATCTGGCCGGCGACGAAGAGCAGCGACCCCTCGGCGATGATGCCGGGGGAGTAGGGACCGACCGGGGTGGATCCGCCGACGGCGCGTCGGTTCGAGATGCCGTCGCTCATTCCTCGAAGTACTCCGGCCGCTGCTCCCGCAGGCTGGGGATCTCGCGCAGGACCATGCGGAGGTGATCGCGGAGGGCGGACTCGGCGACGTCGGGGTCGTTGCGCTCGATCGCCGCGAGGACGACCTCGTGGTCGCTGACCATCTGCTCCAGGTAGCTGGGGGCTGGGAGCGAGAGGCGGCGAACGCGGTTCAGGTGCGGCTTCACCCTTTGTCCGAGCCCCCAGACCGCGGCGTGTCCGCTGAGGTCGCAGAGGGCGTGGTGGAAGTCGTCGTCGAGGACGTAGAAGGCGTCGTGATCGCCGGTCTCGACCGAGCGATGCTGGTTGCGGACGATCGATTCGAGCTCGGCGATGTCGTCCTCTCCGGCGTTGACCGCCGCCTTGCGGACGGCGGCGCATTCCAGCGACTCGCGGATGAACTGGGCGTCGGTGACGGCACGCGGGTTGATCGGGGCGACGAAGGTGCCGAGCTGGGCGACGATCTCGACCAGGCCCTCCTCGCGCAGCTTGGCGAGCGCCTCGCGGACGGGGGTGCGGCTGACTCCGAGCCAGGCGGCGAGCTCGTTCTCCGAGAGGCGTCGCCCCGGCTCGAACTCCGAGCGGACGATCGCATCGAGGATCGCACCGTAGGCGTGGATCCGAGCCAGCGTCCCCGCCCGGCGGCGGGCGGTGGCCAACTTGACGATGTTGTTCCCGCCGGTGGAGGGAAGTGGGGCACCTGGCACGTAGTCAATCTAGCGCGGGATTCGAGAGATGCCCAACGTCTCGACGTTGTCTGGAAGGTGGAGAGCAGGCCGGCTCGATGACGGAGACGGGCCCCTTAGCTGCGGCGATAGCACGCTATCGCCCTGAGGCGATGCCGTCCGGGGTCGGCTATGCCGGCGCTACTTCTCGAAGTTCAGGTAGAAGCGGCTGGCGGTGGGCTCGTCCTGGCCCTGGTACTTGCTGCCGGTCTCGCTGGAGCCGTAGGGGAACTCGACCGGGCCGTCCATGCGCATGAAGGAGATCTGGCCGATCGGCATGCCGTGGTAGATCGTGATCGGCAGGTTGGCGACGTTCGAGAGCTCCAGGGTCAGGTTGCCCTCGAAGCCGGCGTCGACGAAGCCCGCGGTCGAGTGGATCAGCAGGCCCAGACGGCCGAGGGAGCTCTTGCCCTCGAGGCGGGCGACGACGTCGTCGGGGAGCTTGACGCGCTCCAGGGTCTGGCCGAGGACGAACTCGCCGGGATGGAGGATGAAGGGCTCGTCGCCGGTGACCTCGACCAGCTCGGTCAGGTCGTCCATCTTCTGCCGCACGTCGATGTACGGGTAGCGCGCGTTGTGGAAGACGCGGAACTTGCCGTCGACGCGGACGTCGACGCTGGAAGGCTGGATCAGGCTCGGGTCGAACGGGTCGAACGTGATCCGTCCGGCCTCGACCTCCTCCCTGATCGTGCGGTCGCTGAGCACCATGAAGCGGCCAGTCTATGCATTGGGTGGGCGGGTCGGGCGCCCACGCCAAAGCACACGTGGTGAACGTTCTCGGTCTCCGAGGCCAACAACTACACCCACGTGTCAGATCGACCCGACGTAGTCGTCGTAGTGGGGGCACCGCGTCCCGTCGACGCACGCCGCAGCCCACTCAGACTGGACGGATGTCCAGTTGCCTCGGACACCGTCGCGTCGCCGGCTCGCTCCCGCCGATAGGTGCCTGGACATGGAGCAACCCCTGGAGAACTGCGGCGATGGCTCGGCCGACTGCGTGGATGCACGCGAGCTGCACGTCTGCCCGTCCTGTCGCGGTCGCTTCGTGCAACCGACCGAGTGGGAGTCGATCGACGACGTCCACTGGCGGGTCGCCCTGCGATGCCCCGAGTGCGACTGGCAAGCCGTCGGGATCCACGAGCAGGCGGTGATGGACCGCTTCGATCGGATCCTCGACGCCGGAGCCGACGCGCTCCTTCACGATCTGCGCACCCTCGAGCGTGAGAACATGGAGGTCGAGCTGCATCGCTTCCAGCTCGCCCTCTGCGACGACTTGGTCCTCCCCGAGGACTTCTGATCGACCTCGCGTAGGCCTACATCCGGAAGACGCCGTAGCCGACATCCTCGAGCGGCGCTCCGGCGCAGGCATCCAGAGCCTTCGAGAGGACCTCGCGGGTGTCGCGCGGGTCGATCACTCCGTCGTCCCAGAGGCGCGCGGTCGAGTACATCGGCCGTCCCTGGGCCTCGTACTGCTCGCGCAGCTCCTCTCCCGCCTCGGGCCGTCCTACCTCGGCCATCACCGCCGCCGCCTGCTCGCCGCCCATCACCGAGATCCGCGCGTTGGGCCACATGAACAGGAAGCGGGGCGAGTAGGCGCGGCCGCACATGCCGTAGTTGCCCGCGCCGAAGGAGCCGCCGGCGATCAAGGTCAGCTTCGGCACCCGGGCGCA